>NZ_JBALLY010000019.1:51692-73210 GCF_036963045.1 Bacillus sp. JJ864
CTAATAATCAGTGGGGGGAAGAAAACCCCCCGCTGATTAAAGTTTCACTTTATGTATGACTATCGGTAGTTGATAAATTGTACGTCGATTGATAAATCAATTCCGCGCACAGCTGCGATAACTGCTTGTAGGTCATCTCGGCTTTTTCCTGTTACACGAACTTGGTCATCTTGTACTTGTGTTTTTACTTTTAATTTTAAGTCTTTAATAATGTTATTAATTTTTTTCGCATTTTCTTTATCAATGCCTTGTTGTAATTTTGCGCGTTGACGTACTGTACCGCCAGAAGCGTTTTCGACTTTGCCGTAATCTAAGTTTTTGATCGGAACTTCACGCTTAATTAATTTTGAAATCAAAACGTCTTTTACTTGATCTAATTTGTACTCGTCGTCAGAAATTAATACGATTTCCTCTTTTTCTAATTTAATGTCGCTTTTACTTCCTTTAAAGTCATAGCGATTTTGAATTTCTTTTAAAGCGATATTAATCGCGTTTGTTACTTCTGGAAACTCTACTTTTGAAACGATATCAAAAGAACTGTCTTTTGCCATAATAAGCACCTCCAAATTAAATTCCACCTCTATTATAGTGAATTTTGGTCAGTTGGACAAATAAAGGAAAAAACGTGTATAATGAAACTTTCTTTGGAATGATAAAAAATAATATAAAGCTGTTCTGGGTGCGGATGTTTTTATATGAAGATACACCTGTTAGAATAAGATAAATTATATAGAGAAGGGAATTAAAAATATGAAGTTACAACCAGGAGCGATTGAAGAAGTAACGGTGTTACGCGAAACAGAAATTGGATATATGGTCGGTTACGAAGAAGATGAAGTGTTTTTACATAAAAATGAAGTTGCTGGAGAAATTGAAGAAGGCGACACAATTGAAGTGTTTTTATATCACGATCATCAAGAACGTTTAGCAGCAACGATGAAAACGCCACTTATTACAACAGAGGATTGGAATTGGGTAAAAGTTGTGGAAGTGAAGCCTCGTTTAGGGGTGTTTGTTGATATCGGTGTTTCGAAAGATATATTAATTCCAGTTGATGAGTTTCCGATTTATGCACCAGTATGGCCGCAAGAAGACGATGAATTGTATTGTACATTAAAACTAACAAATCGCGGCCGTTTGATTGCTCTTCCAGCAAGAGATGCGGATATGCAAGAGATTGTAGTGGAAGCGACGCCATCTATGTACAATAAAAATGTAAATGGTCGTGTGTACCGTTCGTTGCAAGTGGGATCATTTGTATTTACGGATGAACATTTTCGTGCCTTCTTGCACCATTCTGAGCGCAAAGAGCAAGTGCGTATTGGAGAGCGCGTAACAGGTCGTATTATTGATGTGAAAGAAGATGGAACAATTAATATTTCTCTTCTTCCTCGTAAAGAAGAAGGAATGGAAGATGATGCAGCGGTTATTTGTGAGTATATGGAAAACCGCGGCGGTGCAATGCCATTTTGGGATAAGAGCCACCCAGAAGATATCGGGGAGCGTTTTCAGATGAGTAAAGCAGCTTTCAAACGTGCTCTTGGTAAATTGATGAAAGAAGAGAAGGTTTATCAAGAAGAAGGCTGGACGTATTTTAAAAAGTAATATAAAAATAGCCGAACAAATGTAATTTGTTCGGCTATTTTTATGATTGTTGAAACCGTGTAAAAGTATCTTTTAAGTCATCGTCTTTCACTTTAATATTTTCTTTCTTTAATTCGTCGAGTAATACTTTTTGACGCCATGTATTATCTTGTATGCGCTCAGCTTCGAGTGTTTTGCGAATAGAATCTTTCACTTCGTCGTATGGCTTTAATTCTTTTTTGTCTGTCAACTTAATAATATGGTAGCCTTTTGTTGATTTTACAGGCTCACTTACTTCACCAACATTTAATTTATAAGCAGCATCTTCAAATTCGGGTACCATTTTTCCAGGGCTGAAGTAACCTAAATCTCCACCATTTTCTTTTGAAACCATATCCACGGAATATTTTTTTGCTAATTCTTCAAATGATGCACCGCTATTCAGTTGTCTTTTTATATCGTTTGCCGTTTGTTCATCGTTTACTAAAATTTGGCTAGCTTTAATTTCTGGTTTATATCGGGCTTTTATGTCTTTTTCCGTTATCGTTTGCTTGATTGCTTTATCGATAGCTAAGCTAGAACGAATCTGTTTTTTTAAATCGTCTTCGTTTTTCATACGGTTACTTTCAAGGAACATTTTAAAATTATCGCCTGCTTTTTCTTTCACTTTATTAAATTCTTTATCAACTTCATCATTAGACACTTTATATTTTTTAGTCATAACATCTTGTGCCATCATTTCATAAAGCATATCTTTTCCGAAGCGTTCTTTTAACGCCTTATCAAATTCGCCTTTTGTTATCGTACTAGTAGTAGAAGTTGCGATGGGATCGGAACTATCTTTTGAATCGCAGGCAGCTAACATTAATGTACCGAGCGTCGCTGCTGCAATAAATAATTGTCTTCGTTTCATGTAAACACCTCATCCGAAAATTGTTATTACTATTGTAGAAAAAGGAAGTGAACATGATGTGAATTCGAGATGATTTTTGTAGAAAGAAAAAGTACATCAACGAAAATGTTGATGTACGAGGATGGTTTGTTCGTATGAAATAGAGGATCCGAGTTTAGAGCAAAAGAATTATTTACTGACGGAAGTTTCACTTTATAGATGATCCGTCTTTTTGGAGTAAGCGCGTTTTCCTTGCGCTATATTTTTTTGTTGTTCTTCATTTTTTTGTGTGCGTTTTGCATTATTATCACGCGCTTTTTTGTCATTGTCACTTGTGTGAGGCATATGATTCAACTCCCTTCATAACGGTTGTACGTTTATCATTTCCGTTTTCGTTAAGACTATGTATAATGTATACAATGGAATTTATATAAAGGTGGACTGGGAGATATGGACTTAAAACTGAATTATGCCGAACTTGCTAAAAAATTAGTCGTTGTTATCATTGCCGGTTTGTTAAATGCAATTGGAATGAACTTATTTTTAACACCAGCGAAAGTATACGCCAGCGGTTTTGCTGGATTGTCGCAATTGCTTTCGCAAGTGTTAGGAGATTTTCTGTCAATTCATATTTCTACGGGAGTACTTTTTAGTTTATTTAATATCCCGGTTGTTATTTTAGCTTGGAAAAAAGTGGGGAAATCATTCACGTTCTTTAGTTTTTTAAGTGTCGCATTTATGACGCTATTTTTAGAAATCGTGCCAGTCAAAGCGGTATCTCATGATATTATTTTAAACGCCATTTTTGGAGGGCTAATTTCTGCGGTAGGCGTAGGACTTGCTTTAAAATGGGGAGCTTCAACAGGCGGTTTAGATATCATTGCGATGATTTTATCTAGAATGAAAGGTAAGCCGGTCGGAACGTATTTCTTCTTATTTAATGCGATTATTATTATCGCAGCCGGTTATTTATATGGTTGGGAAAAGGCGCTTTATACGTTAGTGACATTATATGTATCTTCACGCATTATTGATGCCATACATACACGTCATGTGAAAATTACGGCACTCATTGTAACGAAAAATGGGGCAGAGGTGCGAAAGGCAATTCATGAACGATTAGTTCGAGGAATTACCTCAGTTCCAGCAACAGGTGCGTTTACGAATGAAAACAAAGAGATGTTAATGATCGTTATTACTCGTTACGAGTTATATGAATTAGAAAGAATTATTAAAAAAGTAGATCCAGGTGCATTCACAAATGTTCTTGAAACAGTTGGGGTGTTTGGGTTGTTCCGTAAAGATTAATAAAAGAGGACCGCATTTGGTCCTCTTTTTGTTTGTTCCTCTAGTCACAGTTGCTCAGTTGTTGAAATGCTTTGCAGCTCTTCTTGCATTTCGTGCAATTGTACTTTTTCGGCAGTAGAAGAATTCGTATAAGCGGACAGCAATGCATTTTTTGCTTTATTAACAAGTGCTTGCTGTTCGCTGTCATTGGAACAAGATACAGCTTGTGAGACGGCATCTCGTGCTTGTTGGAATAGTAAGTTACCCATTAGAACCCTCCGAGAGAAGAGTTTTTTCGTTCTTTTTCTGCTTCAGCTAATGTACCACGGTATGGGAATCTTGCGTCGTGTTGCATAACAGAATCTGCTCCTTGTTGCACGAAACGTTTTGATTTGTTCTTTTTACCCATTCGTAATGCCTCCTTTTAGCAGAAAAGCATGGACACATTTGCTGTGTCTCCTATAGTATGTGCGCTTGGCGTCAGACTATAAGTAGGAAATTTTTACCTTACAATCCAAGTGTCTCCTCTAAATAAAGGGCAATGCCGTCTTCTTCGTTTGATAATGTTATGTGATTTGCTAATGATTTTAATTCTGGAATGGCGTTCCCCATGGCGATTCCATGTCCGGCAAATTCAATCATTTCAAAATCGTTATCTTCATCACCAAACGCGATGATACGTTCTTTTGGGATATTGTAGTGACTTGAAATTTTTTGGAGGCCAATTGCTTTATTTAACCCGCTTTTCACAATTTCAATAATCGGCCAAGGAGCTCCCCATTTGCGGTGATCAATTACTTCTGCATGCATATCTGTTAAATGTTGGCGAATAGAATTGGATTTTGACTCATGTGCATCAATTAATAAGCAAGTTGGATGATCTTGTAAAATATTGAGTAAATCACCTGTGAAGATGTTCGGAGAGCCGAACTCGAAAATATGTTTTTTGTCTTCATCAAGTTGTTTCATATATACATCATCAATTACTTCTGCGTAAATATTTTCTACTCCAAATTCCATACACGTACGAACGATTTCTTGAGCAGTAGTAAGTTCGAGTGGAGAGTGATGCATTCCCCATTTCATATCAAGTGGATGATGAACGTATGCGCCGTTGAAATTTACAATCGGTGTATTTAAGCCAAGTTCTTTATAATATGCATGACTCGCACGAAATGGACGGCCCGTTGAGATTACAACGATATGGCCTTGTTCTTTTGCTTTTGCAATGGTTTGTTTTGTACGAGCTGAAATTATTTTTTGGTCTGTAAGTAAAGTGCCATCTAAATCTAATGCAATTAAATGTTGTTTTTTCATGCGTCTCACACCTTTTATAAAAAGTTTTGTGTATATTCATCTTAATTCCTGCATGATTGCGTTGTCTACTATTTGTCGTTGGTAACGAGAAAAGTCAAGGTTTTTTCTGAAAGTTCGAATAATGTTCCTTTCCTTTTGTACAATTTGTGAAAGGGGTTACAATGTGGGGATTATCGTGTTTATAATGAAAATGTAATCTTCTCGTATAAGTTGTTTGACTCTCCTTTGATACTGGTCTTTATGGCCAGTTTTTTTTGTTTCTACATATACTGATGTATCTCCTGCTAAAATGTGTAATTTCATTATATGAGCTTGGTTTCCTAAACATAACAGAAAAGGTTTTCTAAAATGGGACATACTAAAGATGTAGTGATGGAATGGAAGGAGAATGGACATGGGACAAAGTCATCGATTCCGAGCTGGTCAAAAAGCACCTAATGATGGTATTTATGTTGAAATTGGTGAAACAGGAAGTATGGTTAAGGATCCGAAAATGGTAAAGCTTTCTGCTGGAGATAAATTTCCAGGAGTTACAAATCAAAATAGACAATGGACATATAAAAGAAGACCATAAGAAATCCCGCAGTTATAAGCTGCGGGATTTCTTATGGTGAAATGAATGTTAAAAATAAAGTTGTCATAGAGTCCTCGTCGTTGAATAAAATAGGTAACTTGTCGTATAATCAAATTAAAGGTCAAAAAAAGTCAAACTATAAAGGAGCTGTGGCGCGATGGACTTAAATCGAATGACGACAAAAACACAAGAAGCGATTATGGGTGCACAATCAATTGCTACTAAGCATCATCATCAAGATATTGATATTGTACATCTTTTAGCCGCGCTTCTTCAGCAGCAAGATGGATTAGCAATTCGTATTTTTCAAAAGATGAATGTAAATATAGATCAGTTCGTGCAAGGGGTAGAACGCTTGTTAAAGCGAAAGCCAGCGGTTACAGGAGGAGGCGCAGAAGTAGGGAAAGTTTATATTACAAGTGCACTTCAAGGGCTGCTTGTAAGAGCTGAGGAAGAAGCGAAGCGTTTGCAAGATGATTATATTTCAGTGGAACATATTCTTCTTGCATTATGTGATGAAAAGAGAACGAATGATATACGTGAATTATTTACGTCGCTTCGTATTACGAAAGAAGCGTTATTGCAAGCATTAACAGAAGTTCGGGGGAATCAAAGGGTGACGAGTCAAAATCCAGAAGTAACATACGAAGCTTTAGAGAAATATGGTCGTGATTTAGTAGCGGAAGTAAGACAGGGGAAAATTGATCCAGTCATTGGTCGTGATAGTGAAATTAGGCGCGTGATTCGCATTTTATCGCGTAAAACAAAAAATAATCCTGTATTAATTGGTGAACCTGGTGTTGGGAAAACGGCGATCGTTGAGGGGTTAGCGCAGCGTATTGTTCGTAAAGATGTACCAGAAGGATTAAAAGATAAAACGATTTTTGCGCTTGATATGAGCGCGCTTGTTGCAGGTGCGAAATTCCGCGGTGAATTTGAAGAACGTCTGCAAGCGGTCTTAAATGAAATTAAAAAAAGTGAAGGAAAGATTTTATTATTTATCGACGAGCTGCACACAATTGTTGGCGCAGGTAAAGCAGAGGGAGCAATGGATGCCGGAAATATGTTAAAACCAATGTTAGCGCGCGGCGAGCTGCATTGCATCGGGGCGACAACACTTGATGAATATCGCAAATATATTGAGAAAGATCCGGCATTAGAGCGTCGCTTCCAACAAGTATTAGCAGAAGAGCCGACAGTTGAAGATACGATTTCTATTTTGCGCGGTTTAAAAGAACGATTTGAAATTTACCATAGTGTGAATATACATGATCGTGCTCTTGTTGCAGCTGCAACGTTATCAGATCGCTATATTTCTGATCGTTTCTTACCGGATAAGGCAATCGATTTAGTTGATGAAGCATGTGCAACGATTCGGA
This sequence comes from Bacillus sp. JJ864, assembly GCF_036963045.1. Classification (NCBI taxonomy): domain Bacteria; kingdom Bacillati; phylum Bacillota; class Bacilli; order Caryophanales; family Bacillaceae; genus Bacillus; species Bacillus sp. JJ864. The sequence continues at coordinate 58,726 of NZ_JBALLY010000019.1, forward strand.
CAGAAATTGATTCGCTGCCAACAGAGCTAGACGAAATAACACGTCGTATTATGCAGTTAGAAATTGAAGAGGCTGCGCTTAGTAAAGAAACAGACCGGGCAAGTAGGGAGCGCCTGCAAACATTGCAGCGTGAGTTGTCGGATTTAAAAGAAAAAGCAAGTGGAATGCGGGCGCAGTGGCAAAAAGAGAAAGAAGAAATTCATAAAGTGCGCGATTTACGCGAAAGTTTAGAGCGTTTGCGAAGGGAGCTAGAAGAAGCGGAAGGAAATTATGATTTAAATAAAGCAGCAGAGCTTCGTCACGGCAAAATTCCAGCTGTAGAAAAAGAATTGAAAGAAGCAGAAGAAGCAAGTGCGAATAAACAGCAAGATAACCGTCTTCTTCGTGAAGAAGTAAGTGAAGAAGAAATTGCGAATATCGTATCGCGCTGGACTGGTATTCCGATTGCAAAGCTCGTAGAAGGAGAACGTGAGAAGCTGCTTCGTTTAGAGCAAATTTTATCAGAGCGTGTCATCGGACAAGAAGAGGCGGTCGGTCTTGTGGCGGATGCAGTATTACGTGCTCGTGCGGGAATTAAAGATCCGAATCGTCCGATTGGTTCGTTTATTTTCTTAGGACCAACAGGTGTTGGGAAAACGGAACTTGCGAAAACATTGGCGCAGTCATTATTTGATAGCGAAGAACAAATCATTCGAATTGATATGTCTGAGTACATGGAAAAGTATGCCGTATCTCGTTTAATCGGAGCACCTCCTGGGTATGTCGGATATGAAGAAGGCGGACAATTAACAGAAGCTGTGCGCCGTAAACCGTATTCTGTCATTTTATTAGATGAAATTGAAAAAGCACACCCGGAAGTGTTTAATATTTTACTGCAAATGTTAGATGATGGGCGTATTACAGATTCACAAGGACGTACAGTTGATTTTAAAAATACAGTGATTATTATGACGTCCAATATCGGATCGCAATATTTATTAGAAGGATTAGGAGAAGATGGTTCTATTCAAGAAGAAGCAAGAAACCTTGTCATGGGACAACTTCGTGGTCACTTCCGCCCGGAGTTTTTAAATCGAGTGGACGAAATTATTCTCTTTAAACCACTTACAACAAATGAGATAAAAGGTATTGTTGATAAAATTGTGAAAGAGCTGCAACATCGTTTAATAGATCGTCATATTACAGTGGAACTTACAGATGCTGCAAAAGAGTTTGTTGTAGAGTCTGGGTTTGATCCAATATACGGTGCACGTCCGTTAAAACGCTATGTACAGCGTCAAATTGAAACGAAGTTAGCGCGTGCGCTCATTGCAGGCACGATTACAGATCATAGTCATGTATTGATTGATGTATCAAATAACGAGTTAATTGCCAAAGTTCAATAAAAAAGAGTCCGGGTATCCGGACTCTTTTTTATTAATGTTGCTGTGCAGGTTCGTTTGGAATTAAAGCTCCAAGTGCGATTATAAGTACAGTAACAATTACGGAAAAAATAGACGCTTGCCCAAAATCATATGTAACGCCTGGCGTCATAGAGCTAATTACGTAGCTCATCATTTGCACAAGCAAGAACGACCAGATAAAGGCCCAAATTACACGCATCTTTTTACACCTCTATTCGTTCAGTTTGTCTTTATTGTATCATAACTCGAAAAAGAATATAGAAAAATATTTGTCGTTTTTGCAAAGCAAATTGCTCTTCGTATCATACATTATAAAAGAGTAAATTTGATGTTGTCATATAAGGCGGGAGAAGCATGAGGATTACGGAACGTTTTTTCTTTTTAGAACAAGAGCCGTGTGTAATTCATTTACCAGAAAAGCCGAATGGATTTGGGATATTGTTATTAGGTGACTACAATTACTTTATTGAGAATGGTACAAGTTTATGGCTGCAACATGCCGGGCGCTTACAATTTTTAAACGAATTGCGCAAGAATGGTTATACAGTATTTTCTTCTAATTTATACGGCAGACATTGGGGGAATGAACAGGCAGTTCGTTTAGCGAAGCGGTTATATCATGTCGTCATGAAAAAGGAGATTTTAAACGAAAAAATTCATATTATAGCAGAAGGAATGGGTGCGCTTGTTGCCCTGCAAATGATGGTGCAATATCCTGAGTGTGTGCGCTCTGTTCTTATGTTTAATCCGTGCCTTCATTTACCGGCACATGTTGAAATTGAAAAAGAGCACAAATTTTTTTATAAGCGATTAATTCGTGAATTGATGCAAGCGTATGATGCAGCAGAATCGGAACTGCAAGAGAAAATTGAAAAGAAAGCATTTCAGTATTTAGTATCTTCCGTTCCAGTAAAAATATTTGTATCTGCTCAAGAAAAAAAAGAACGAAAACAGTTGCTCCGGGAATATGAAAAGAAACGTTTGCAAGAGAATTGTCCGACTTCATTATCCTTTCATGTACAAGATGTAAAATATAAAATGTCACAAAACGCATGTCAGTTTTTTAAGTGGTATGAAGATTTATAAGGCTCCTATACATAAGGAGCTTTTTATCTATGCGGGGAGGGAGAACAAATGAAACGAGTCATTGTTGTTGGGGCGTTAACATTTATAGGTTACCATCTTGTGCAGAAGTTTCTTGAAGAAGAAGTGGAAGTATATGCATTTGATTTTGATGAAATGAATAGTGTTTCCAAGATAAATGAAGAAAAATTATGTTTAATTGGTCGAAATGCATTATTTAAGTATTTTTCGCTAGGGGATAATGACGGATGGGAAGTTTTGGAGAAAATAGATATTGATGCTGCATACCTTTGTTTATGCGAGCCAAATCAGCAAAAGAATTTTCGAAATGAACGTACCATATTGCAATATGTAAAGCGCTTTGAGAGTTTTTGCAAACGAAAAGAAATAAAATTCGTTATTTCATCTTCTGTAGAAGTGAGTCATGCTTGTAGTCGCAATGAAAATCGTATGCTTTTTTCAAAAATTGAACGAGAAGTACAAAAAGACGATGCAGATTACTGTATACTACGTGTTCCGGCAGTATATGGACCGTGGCAACCGTCATTTATGGCGTATCACCATATCATTCTAGCTCAGTTAAAACAACAAACGATTTCTTTTCCGGTAGAAGAATGTACATGTGACCTTTTATATGTCGAAGATGTTGCGAACTATTTATATACGATTATTCAAAGGAAAATGGAAATGAAAATATATTCTCTTTGCAGTGAAGAGAAAAATCGCTGGCAAAAAGGAATTGAGCTATTACAGAAAACAGGTGCTTTTCAATTACAGGAGAAAGAGTGCGTAACAGGTGAGGAAGAAAAAATAGTGGTTCCAAGTAAGTTTTCTTTAGAACAGGGGATGGGGCGTCAAATTTCTCACATAAAACAATATAGGGAGTTATACGAGACAAGTAACACGTGGTAAACTGGAAATGAAAGTTTTGATGTGGAAAGGATGAAGAAACATGAACGAAAAAAATATGCAGTTTTTACAAATCGCAATGAAACACTTACCGGAAGCAAAAGCGATTTTAGATGATCACGGCGTAGCATTGGATATGGCGAAAGCACAGCCTGTATTGGAATTATTAATGAAGGTTATGGGCGAAGCATATGAACTTGGGAAAGCAGATGTAAAAGAGTAAAATAAATACGAATTGAAAAACCGACATAAAAACCGCTTTCTTTTTAGGGTGGGTGAGAGCATCTGGCCGTGCATAGAAGCGGTCAGGGCCTTTTTCTACCACGTGCAAGGTTAAAACAAAAGGAGAAAGTAAGTAGTTGTCATGTTATTTTCTGCATAGCAGTGACTTGTCGGTCTGAAAAATAAAAAAGAGAGACCTTTCCGTTTTGATGGAAAGGTCTCTCTTTTTTTATTTAGCTACTTTGTTTTTTCGTTTCAGTTTACTTACTACTTCATACACAATCGGTACGATTAATAATGTTAATAGGGTAGAGCTTGTTAATCCGCCGATTACTGTGACGCCAAGACCTTTTGAGATAAGGCCGCTTCCTTCAAAGCCTAATGCAAGTGGAAGTAAAGCGCCAATCGTTGCGATCGCTGTCATTAAAATTGGGCGTAATCTTGTCGCACCAGCTTCTAATAATGCTTCGCGTGTTGTAAATCCTTCGCGTTCTTTATGAATAACGCGGTCAATTAATACGATGGCGTTTGTAACAACGATACCGATTAACATAAGGGCACCAATCATAGAAGAGATGCTTAATGTTTCACCGGAAATTAATAAGGCAACAACGCCGCCGATGATCGTAAATGGAAGCGAGAATAAAATCGCAAATGGCGCCAGTGCTCCGCCGAATGTTATAACAAGAACGAAGTATACAATCGCAATGGCAGCTAACATCGCTAAGCCAAGTTGTGTAAAGGATTCTTGAATATCTTTAGATACACCGCCCATTGACACATCAATGCCAGATGGTAGATCCAGCTTATCTACTTCTTTTTGAATGTTGCGAGTAGCTTCTGCGACGTCGTCTGTCGTTGGTTTTGCGGTTACTGCTGCATATACGCGGCCGTCGCGTCTTGTTACTGTATTAGACGTTTCTCCTTCTTTTACAGTCATAATGTCTTTTACAGCCACTTCTGTACCTAGCGGCGTTTGTACTTTTCGATTTGTTAAATCATCGACGTTTTCGTAGTTTTGTTTGTTCACTTCAACATACACATTCATCTCTTTGCCGTCTTTTTTAACTGTTGTTAAGACAGGGCGGTCGTGAGAGTCGGAAAGTCCCATGCCAACTTGCGCAGCAGTTAGAGCGAGTTTACTTAACTTCTCTTGATCTGCCACTAATGTGTATTCATCGTATGTTTTGGAGATGCTAGAGTCGATATCTTTTAACGTTTTCTCTTTTTTCATGATACTTTGAATCTCTTTTACGACAGGTTTAATTTCTTCTAAATTATTGCCGTACACGTATAACTTAATTTCATTGTTACCTCCGCCAGATGAGAAGTCTTGGTTTTTCCATTCTCCTTTGTCCGTCATCTTTTGCAGATCTTTCACAACTTTTTCTTTTTCCTTCTCAAAGTTCTCTGTATCGTCTTTGTATTGAACAAAGAATAATGCTTGGTTCGATTTACCTGGGCTCATCGGATTTTCTCCGCCAAGTGAGAACTGAATTGTTTTCACATCTTTATTTTTCTTAAAATAATCTTCTGCTTTTGTCGCAATATTTTCGACATCTTGCAATGTTTGTCCAGGTTCTGGATTATAAGAGGTGATTACTGTTTTCTCTTCTTCAGATGGTAAGAAACTTACACCTACAATCGGAAGAAGTGCAATGCTTCCTACTAATAATAAAACCGCAATGCTAGATGTAATAACTTTATGGTTTAATACCCATTCTAGAAGGCGTTTATACCCATTCGCAAGTTTACTTGGCTTCTCTTCATAATTATGTTGTTGTTTTTCTTTCATACTTTCCTTTTTAAATAAAGAATGTGCCATCATTGGAACAACTGTAACAGCTACAAGAAGAGATGCTAATAAGGCGAAAACAATTGTCAAAGCAAACGGTAAGAATAGTTCACCGATCATTCCCTTCACAAGACCGAGCGGTAAAAAGACCGCGATGGTTACGATTGTCGATGACATAATTGGCACGAACATTTCTTTCGTTGCTTCGCGAATTAAGTCTTTTCCTTTTAATTTTTCACCTGGTAAAGCCATGCGCCGGTAAATATTTTCAATAACAACGATGGAATCGTCGACAACGCGTCCGATAGCAACAGTCATTGCCCCAAGCGTCATGATATTTAATGTAATATCCATTTCTTTTAATGCTAAAATTGCAATTAATAAAGAAAGTGGAATTGAAATAACAGAAATAAGCGTTGTTCGAATGTTACGCAAGAACAACATGATAATAATAACAGCGAAAATGGCACCGAAAATAGCTTTATTTAACATTGTACTAACTGATTTTTCGATTGGTTCACCTTGGTCGAATGTTGAAGTGATTTCGATGTTATCAAATTTCTTTTCGAAATCTTTTGCTTTATCTTTTACAGCATTTACAACGTCAACGGTATTTGCATCAGCAGCTTTTACAATTTGAAGGCTGATTGCATCTTTTCCGTTTGTACGTGAAATAGATTCTGCTTTCCCAACTTGTTTAATATCAGCGATATCTTGCAATGCTACAGTTGGAATTGCTAACCCTTGTCCCAGTGCAGCGGGATTCATATTCGGCTGTTGCGCCTGAGTTGGCCCTTGTGAACTTCCTTGATTTGCAGAAGGGATCAGCGGGATTTTCATTTCTTTTAAAGCATTTAACGTTGTAATATTGCCATCTACAACAACAGATTTTTCTTTATCTTTAAATGTATACATTCCTAGCGGCATAGAAACGTTAGAACCTTTAATCATGTTCTTAACTGTCTCTTCGCTAAGTCCTAATTCTTTCATTTTCTCTTTGTTGAAGACGAGCTGTACTTCTTCTACTTGTTGACCGGAAATTTGCACATCGGCAACGCCGTCTAATCCTTGTAATCCTGGAACGATATCTTTTTCTACTCGTTCTGTTAGTTGTGCGAGAGATTCATTTTTATTTGTGACACTTAATGAAATAATAGGAAAAGCATTGATGCTAAGACGAGAAATTTTCGGTTCTTTTACGCCTTCTGGTAAAGGTAAGTTAGCGAGTGCCTCTTTTACTTCCGTCTCTGCTTTTTCCATATTTTTATCAAAGTTATACTCTACTTGAATAGAAGACGCATTTTGATAAGAAGAGGAGCTGACAACAGTTACTCCACTTAAGTTTTGCAGTCGTTGTTCAATTGGTTTTGAAATCTTTTCTGTTACTTCAGTTGGAGTAGCGCCAGGATACACAGTTGTCACTGTGACAAGTGGTGTTGTGATGTCTGGGATTGTTTCCAACTTCATACGAAGACCAGAATAGATTCCTGCAATCGTAATAATAATCGTTAATAGCCAGACTGCGAACTTATTGTTTAATGAAAAGTTAATAATTTTATTCATTTCTACGCTCCTTTTTATGAAAACTGACTCATCGGTCATAACGATTAAAGTATAAATGACTGACTGGTCAATAGTCAACGAAAAGGTAAAATACTGTGAACTACTTGCAATTTTTGACTGATGAGTCATAATGCGAATAAGAGTGTTTTTTTAGGGGAGAAAAATGATGAAGGAAAAAGAGCGGTTAATTATTGAAACGGCAATTAAATTGTTTGCGATGAAGGGCGTGAATGCGACGTCTGTTCAAGAAATAGCAACAGAGTGCGGCATTTCTAAAGGTGCCTTTTATTTGCATTTTAAATCGAAAGATGCGTTAGTATTGGCAACGCTAGAGTATTACTACGATGGGATTCAAAATAAAGTGATGGACATCGAAAAAGAATCGTTACCTCCGCGTGAGAAGTTTGAAAAACAATTGCACTGTCAGTTTTATGAATTACAACAAAAGAAAGAATTTATAATTATGTGTATGAGAGAAAATGTAATTCCCTTTAATAAAGAAATAGAAACATTTATGACGAGAATGAAATTAGAATCGTACGCTTTTTATCAAAACAATTTACTTTCTATTTATGGAGAAAAAATTACTCTTTACCTTATGGATGCATTGATTATGTTCGAAGGGATAGCACGTGGATATTCGGAACTGATTATCTTTAATGTGGTAAATATAGATATACCATATACAGTAAAATTTATCTTAAAAAGAATGGATGATATTGTAGCAGGTCTGCACCGTTCCGAGGAAAAACCGGTTATTTTAGAACAGGAATTGAATCATTTTTTCTGTGATGTGAATACAACTCCTATACATAATGAAGAAGTATTTGTAAATGAAATTATTCAGTTAAAACGTACACTAGTAGATCGAGTAGGGAATGATGAATTATTGGTAACTTTAGATGTATTAGAGGCAGAAATGAAGATGAACAAGCCGAGAGTTCCAGTTATTCAAGGGATGTTGTCCAACCTAAAATTGTATCCAGAACTACGTGATTTTCGGGAAAGACTTGCGATGTACTATAAAATAACAAATTAATAATATATAGACAAAAGGAAACTTATCATTTAAAATTAGTACCAAGTCATAAGAATTGATATAAATCGGAGGGTTGCAATGTGAATGTAGGCATTTTAGGGATCGGGAGATATGTGCCAGAAAAAGTTGTCACGAACCACGACTTAGAGAAAATAATGGATACATCTGATGAGTGGATTCGAACAAGAACAGGAATTGAAGAAAGACGAATTGCTGATGATACAATAAATACTTCACATATGGCCGCGGAAGCTGCAAAAAAAGCACTTGAGGATGCAGGGATTAGCGGAGAAGAAATTGATCTTATTTTAGTTGCAACAGTAACACCAGATCGTTCGTTTCCAGCAGTTGCTTGCGTAGTTCAAGAAGAAATCGGAGCAAAACATGCAGCAGCGATGGATTTAAGCGCAGCTTGTGCTGGTTTTATGTATGGAATGATTACAGCGCAACAATTTATTCAAACTGGAACTTATAAAAATATATTAATAGTTGGTAGCGATAAATTATCTAAAATTGTAGATTGGAATGACCGAAATACAGCTGTTTTATTTGGAGATGGAGCAGGCGCTGTTGTTATGGGGGCTGTTTCAGAAGGGAAAGGTATTCTTTCATTTGAATTAGGTGCAGATGGAAGTGGTGGTAAACACCTTTATCGTGATGAATATGTTATGATGAATGGCAGAGAAGTCTTTAAGTTTGCTGTTCGTCAACTTGGTGATTCATGTCTTCGCGTTTTAGAAAAAGCGGGTCTTACGAAAGAAGATGTGGACTTTTTAGTGCCTCATCAAGCAAATATTCGTATTATGGAATCAGCGAGAGAACGGCTAAATTTACCGCAAGAAAAAATGAGTACGACAATTTCCAAGTTTGGGAATACGTCAGCTTCTTCAATTCCGATTGCGATGGTAGAAGAGTTGCAAAATGGACGTATTCAAGATGGGGATCTCATCATATTAGTTGGCTTTGGCGGCGGATTAACATGGGGAGCAGTTGCTCTTCGTTGGGGTAAATAAGGACTGAGAGAAAAGGAGTGTATTTTGTATGGAAAAAAAGCGTGTTGTAGTTACAGGAGTAGGAGCAGTTACTCCAGTAGGAACGGATGTAGAAACTGCTTGGGAAAATATTAAAAATGGTGTATCTGGAATCGGACGTCTTACACGCTTAGATGCAGATCAATTTCCTGTGAAAGTAGCCGCGGAAATTAATGATTTTGAAGTTGAAAAATATATTGATAAAAAAGAAGCGCGTCGTATGGACCGCTTTACACAATATGCAGTAGCAGCAGCAAAAATGGCTGTAGAAGATGCAAAGCTAGAAATTACAGAAGAAAACGGGCCGCGCATTGGTGTGTGGATTGGATCCGGAATCGGTGGTATGGAAACATATGAAGAGCAGTTCAAAATTTTTAGTGAAAAAGGCGCGCGCCGCGTTAGTCCATTCCTCGTACCAATGATGATTCCTGATATGGCTGCAGGCCAGGTGTCCATCGTATTAGGTGCAAAAGGGATTAATACATGTACAGTGACAGCTTGTGCATCCGGTGCACATTCTATTGGTGATGCATATAAAGTGATTCAGCGCGGAGATGCAGATGCGATGATTGCAGGCGGAGCGGAAGCACCGTTAACAAATTTGGCGGTTGCTGGATTTTGTTCAGCTAAAGCATTAACATTCAATGAAGACCCGGCAACTGCTTGTCGTCCATTCGATAAAAATCGAAGTGGATTCGTAATGGGAGAAGGAGCAGGGATTCTTGTATTAGAAGAATTAGAGCATGCGTTAGCGCGCGGTGCACATATTTATGCTGAAATCGTTGGATATGGAGCAACAGGTGATGCGTTCCATATTACGCTTCCAGCTCCTGGCGGTGAAGGTGGCGTGCGTGCGATGCGTCAAGCGTTAGAAGAAGCAGGTCTTCAGCCAGAAGATATCGATTATATTAATGCGCACGGTACAAGTACAGAAGCGAATGAAAGATATGAAACGATGGCAATTAAAGAAGTATTTGGCGAGCATGCATATAAAGTAGCGGTAAGCTCGACAAAATCAATGACAGGACATTTATTAGGTGCAGCTGGTGCGGTAGAAGCGATTATATCTGTGAAAACAATTACAGATGGCGTTGTTCCGCCAACAATCAACTATGAAACACCAGATCCAGAGTGTGATTTAGACTGTGTGCCAAATCAAGCAAGACAACAAAAAGTACGCGCTGTATTAAGTAACTCATTAGGTTTCGGTGGTCATAACGCAGCATTAGTATTTAAAGAATATAAATAATAAGAAAGTGCAGATGAAAATCTGCACTTTTTTTATGCTTTCTTTCGTTTTGTTGCATATGTATGGAACAAAAAGGAGAGTGGGAGAGATGGGAGTGATTCAAACGGCAGAGTGGATGCGTACGCATTATCAAGAGCCAGAAAAAATTTGTGAGAAGTTTACAAAGTATATTCCGCTCCAAAAAGAAACGTTGTATCGATTTCTTGTGTCAAAAGGAATGTTTCGGCCGGTAGTAGGTGGTGAGAAAGAAATAGACATATTGCAAAAGGAACGAGTATGGGAGAAATTGGCGGTAGAATATAAAAAACTGCAGCAATGGTTAAAAGGGCCTAATATACCGGTATTTATTCTGTTATCAGATCCGTATAATCGAACTGTTCAACGAGAATATAACGGAAAAGCGGGATTAGCGATGCGAAATGCTTTGTTTTTATTTGTAAATTCACAAAGTTCAATTGCTGAGCTAAAAGCATTGCTTACTCATGAATATCATCATATATGTCGGATTCATGCAAATGAAAGGAGAGAAGAAGCGTATACCATTTTAGATACAATGGTGATGGAGGGATTAGCAGAACATGCGGTGTATGAACGGCATGGAGAGAGCTGCTATGCGCCGTGGGTATCTTATTACGAGAAAGAAGAAGCAATTATGTTCTGGCGCCGGTTTATACAAGATAAGCAAGGGATACAACGGGGGACGCGCGAGCACGATATATTGCTAAATGGACGAGGATTATTCTATCCGAAAATGCTTGGGTATGCTGTAGGATTTCATATTGTAAAAGATTGTGTAGAGCATAAGAAGTGGAACACAACTTCCTTATTAGGAATGGATGCGAAAGCTATTTTAGAAGGGGCGTTATCTTTTTCTCCCGAATAAAATTCCACCTCAATATTCCAAGAGAAGCGAATTTCCATCAGTGGACGAGGAAGAAAAATTCCACTGATGGAAATTTCACTGTATAAGCATGAAAGATAGAGGATGATGAAGAAATTAATTAAGAAGAATATATTTCCTCTCTTGGAATAAATTTTACGAAAGATGACCATAATGAGATTTACAAACAGTTGTGAAGTGAGGGGTAAGCAATGTTATATCTGCATGATGTATGGGTAAATTGGTTTGAAGGTGAAGAAAACGGGTATAACGTCTGTCATTTCTATGAATGGCGGAAGGATGATACGATCGAATTGTTAGATCAAGTACCATTAGTTAAAGTAGATTCCACATTATATCATTACATCGAGAACGAATTGCTAGAACTTCCGCGAAAACTATTGGAAGACGTACATCATAAGGCGTATATTCGAAAAAACCATGAACGGCTGCAGCAGGAATATTGTTTTGTTGTATCAGACGGAAAAGGAATTATTGCGGTTGATACAATTGGATACAACATTCCAATCCGAAAAAGCCGACTGATTCCAAGACAAGAGCAAATGGTGTATGAAATGGTAGAAAACGTACAAGCAGAAACATATGATTTCGAAGGGGAATCATCACAAAAGGAACATCATATTTTATCACCTTCCCCGCATATGATGAATGGGTTAACACGGAAAGAACGACAATTAAAACAACTGCTCTTTATGGCGCTAGATCAGCTACATACAACGAAAAATCCAGCGGAAATTCGCTATTGGTATACAGAATGGGATCCAGCAGCATATTCAGCTGTGCAACATCTGCCATTTGAAGAAGTATGGAACCGTTTATTTGAAGAATCGAAGCACGGATGGTCAGATAAACACGAACAGCTCTGTGAGCGACTTGTAAGAGGACAACCGTTCTTTGAAAAGTTGTGGGAAATGGAAAATGAGCAAAAGGTAAATTAAAAGGAATGATCCAAAAGGCGCGTATGGCCTTTTGGATCATTCCTTTTTTGTGTGCCTACAAATATATCGACGCTTCGACACAATAGAAAGATCCTTCGACAATATGCGGCATGCGGGTGAGCGAGCCGCATCCGCTTTTCTAGATGTCCAGCTCCAGCGGCTAGAATAGTCGGTCGCTTCGCGCCTTCCTGCGAGGTAAAGAGCACCTCTACGTCAGGAGCTCCATCCCCCTCCCATTCTAAGCAAGCCGCATCCGCTTTTCTTTCTTATCTTCGTTTTCGGCTTAAGCCCATTGCGTTTTCGATTTTACGTAGTTGTTTCATAGCGACGCGGTTTGCTTTTTCAGCCCCTTGATCAAGGATTTCGTCTAATTCAGGAGAGTTAATCAGTTCATTATATTTTTCTTGAATTGGACGGATTGCTTCTACAACAACATGCGCTAAGTCGCCTTTAAAGTCGCCGTATCCTTTACCTTTGTATTCAGCTTCTAACTCTTCTACTGTTTTCCCTGAGAAAGAAGAGTAGATTGTTAATAAGTTTGAAATACCTGGTTTATTTTCTTTATCGAATGTTACGATGCCGTCTGAATCAGTTACAGCACTTTTAATTTTCTTTTCAATCGTTTTTGGATCGTCAAGTAAACTAATCATCGATTTTGGATTTGGATCAGATTTACTCATTTTTTTCGTCGGCTCTGTTAATGACATAACGCGTGCGCCTACTTTTGGAATGCGAACTTCTGGAATTGTAAACACTTCGCGATAACGCTTGTTAAAACGCTCTGCTAAATCGCGCGTTAACTCCATATGTTGTTTTTGGTCCTCTCCAACTGGAACAATCTCTGTGTTATATAGTAAAATGTCTGCTGCCATTAATGGGGGGTATGTTAATAATGCAGCTGGAACAGCCTCTCTTCCTTTTGCTTTATCTTTATATTGCGTCATACGTTCTAATTCACCGACATACGCAGTACATTGCATAATCCATCCAAGCTGAGCGTGTGCTGGAACTTCTGATTGTACAAATAGTGTAGATTTCTCTGGATCGATGCCGCATGCTAAGTATAGTGCTGCTAAGCTACGAATATTTTTACGAAGCTGTACTTGGTCTTGCGGTACAGTAATCGCATGTTGGTTTACGATGCAGAAATAGCAAACGTGTTCATTTTGCAGTTCTGTAAACTGCTTCATTGCTCCTAAATAGTTCCCAAGTGTAATTGTTCCGCTTGGCTGAATGCCTGAAAAAATAACTGACATATCATTTCCTCCTTGAAAAGGTGTATTGTTTTTTATATTTTCGCCTAGAATCCTAACGTCTTGTGGATTTGAACGAGCCGCATCCGCTTTTCTTTGATGTCCAGCTCCAGCGGCTAGAATCTCCGGTCGTTTCGCTCCCTCGGTCGAGGTAGAGAGCACCTCTCTATCGGGAGCTCCAACGCCCTGCGATTCTGAGCAAGCCGCATCCGCTTTTCTTCGATGTCTAGCTCCAGCGGCTAGAATGGTCGGTGGCTTCGCGCCTTCCTGCGAGGTAAAAAGCACCTCTACGTCAGGAGCTCCATCCTCCTCGCATTCTGAACGAGCCGCTTACGCTTTTCCAATAAAAAAAGCCCATTCATCCCTAAAAATAGGGACGAATGGACCGCGGTACCACCCTAATTATTTTGCCAAAAGCAAAATCTCTTTATCCATTGTAACGTTGGATGTGACGCCAAAGCCTACTCCTGAAACGTTTCGGTTTGGTGCTCAAAAGCCCATTCCATATTGTACAATTACTTGTTCTCACCAACCACAAGCTCTCTGAAAATGCCTCAATATGTACTATTCTTTCTCATTGCATACGTATAAATTTTTTGTACTATTATAACACACAATAAATCGTTTGCAAATTGTTTAAACAGCAAAACTCATAATGCTTGATAAAGCCGCTAATATGATACCAGTAATCACGATAGGGTATGTCCATGTAAAGGAATACGTTCGATATAATATTTCTTTCGGATCGCTTTCTTCTTCTCCCTCAATTAAAGATTCCATCTTATTATTGGATCGACCTAATTTTTTAAAAGCATATATTGTTACATTGAAAAAACCTCGTTGAAATAGAAATACAAAGCCTCCGATAATAATGAAGAGTAAAGCAATATAAAACATAGAATTGACAAAATTCAACAAAAAAGAATTAGAAAATATAACAGCATATGCGCCAGAAATCGCAATTGTGCTCCCTGTTAGTATACTAATACGTGAAAAAAATGTATTCAAATGCTTCCCCTCCGTAAAAATATTACTAGAATTATTATACTATAAAAGTTATAATGTGTACTATAAAGAATTTTTAGAAAAATATATATAA
>NZ_JBALLY010000020.1:0-76428 GCF_036963045.1 Bacillus sp. JJ864
ACTTCGTCACATTTCCAACGTCAAATACATCGTGATTTTTTCCGTTATAAAAAACAACGCGATAGCCTGTAGCGCCAGGGATTTGATCCCAATTCAGTTCAATGTATCCCGATTGAGAACCAGTTAAATTCGTAAAGGCATGCGATTTCGGCTGCTTTGGTGCTTCTAACGGCACAAATACCTTTTCTTCATCTGATTCTGGACTCAATTCATCATGCGGATACTCCGCTACAACCTTTACTTTGTATGCATGTTTATCGTTTCCTTGTTCTTTAGAACCACTATTTTGATAGAACTGAGAAGGACTCGTTGGCAATTCTCCGCCTAGTCCATCGAAATGAAGATCATTTCGCCCGCGGCTTACTTCCTCTTTATTTGGCCATATTTTCTTATCCTTTGTTGACCAAGACGTCGTATTTCCAACGTGGTAATAATTATAATCTGTTCCGTCAAAAATCCCTACTCGATACCCAGTTGCACCCGGTATTGCATCCCAGTTCACATTAATATGTCCTGTTCCGCTTGCAATGCCATTTGAATAAGCTGATAACCGTGGTTTATTCGGCTTTGGATAGGAATACGTAATTTCTAAATGCGGTGCTGTATCTCCTCCGTTATAAGCCGCAATAAATTTCTTCCAATGCGTTTGTCCTCGCCCGTTCGGATGCAGCTTAAATCCATAGTTCGGTCTCTCGCCGCTTACCCACGCTTTTACTGTATTTGTAACATTAAATTCTGCCCATTGATGTCGGCCAACATTCGCAACTGCGATTTCTTGGGACCACGGTTTCGTTTCCCAGTTCATCGTAATATAATCCCAGTCACCTTTTACTTCGTCTAACCAAACTTCATTTGGATTATTTCCGTAATAATGCCACGCTGCATAAGCATAAAATTTTGCATCATGCACAATTGCGCCGTTCAAGCTAGAAAGTTCGGGCTTTGTATAGGCAAAATTATAACCAGTACTATTATCAAAAGAGCCTACTTTCAACGTATGTGCTTTCTGTCCTTCATCCCAGAGTACCCATCTGGAATAATTGTTCTTTGGATGTGCACTCGATACATAAGCTTCTTGGAAACTTCCCATCGTAATAGAAGGGTCAATATAAACCGGATATTTCCGCTCAGGAGCTTGTAGCCACTTCGGATCTGCGGTAATAGTTACATTGTACGTGTTGTTTTCTTGTTTCTCTAACGTATACTTTACATCTTCTGAAATCGGTGCTTCATTCGATTCAGGATGTATATTAGAATCTGTCATAAACGGCTTTGGCAGTGTAAACACAGTCTTTTGTTTATCATCTACCATCAAAATAGAACCGTCTTCTTCTAACTTCGGTGTCAATGTGGTCTGTAATTGGAAGGTAAAGATATGATGTCCTGTATATTCATTCAGAACAATATCTTCTTTTACTTTGTCATTAAACGTAATCGTACGCAAATCGATCTTTGGAAAAATATTTTTATACCAAATCTCATTTTTTTCATACGTAGCTGCAACTGGAGATGGTTGGAGTTGTTCCTTCTCACCCTTTGCCCCTATTAATTTATAAGTAACTTTGTGACCATCTACTTCAAAGGCCGCGTATTCTTTCTGTTCTAACCTTTTTTGAAATGTCGGTTTTAACTTTGTTGTTTTTGTCGCAATTGTTTGTGGGGATTTTGCGACAAGCTCTGGTTGAATCTCTTCTAACTTCCCATCTTTCTTTATATGTATGGGCTCTGTGTAAACTTTCTTTGTAAACGTTCCATTCTTATTATCAAATACTTTTTCGTGTTCGGTTCGTTCTTCTACTACTTCCGTAGGTTTTCCGTCTGATGTTTGCTTCTGCTCATTCGGTTTCTTTGTTTGTTCAGCAGAAGGAACTTTGTTTTCCTGCGCTGGTTTGTCCTTGTTCATCGATTCCGCAATTGTCTCCATCGGAATAGAAGAGACGATTAACGCCATTACGATGAGCTGGATTACATACCTGTACCATCGCCTTTTTCTTTTCTCCTTTTTCATACATTCACCTCGCCAAAATTTTAAATCTTACAAAACCAATGTAAAAAAAGGAGAAAATAAAGGCAATACTATTTTAATAACTTTTAAATTATAATTACTATAAACGTACATTTTTTTGACAATTTTCGAGAAAATCTTTTATTCCGAAGAAAACCTGGTAAAATAAGTATGAATTAAAACAATATTACACCTTGTGTACTAACAATCTAATAAAAATTTCAATCACAAAACTCTTTATACATAATGGGAGCATGTTTATATCTTCGAAAAACACGATTTAATTTTTTAAAAATTACACCTTTATCCTTCAGTTTAATCGTTCCAAACAAGTAAAAAAGAAAAAGCTAATTTCCCTCAACTTATAAAAAATCAGCTTTTTCTCTTTTAAATTTTTTAATATACGCAATTTCTCCTTAGATAACTGTGAAGGGATAACATCTTCACTTTAGTGATTCTTTATTAATCCATATCACATCACCTATTTTTTTAGAGTGATTTATGTCTTCTTTCAAAATCACTTCAAATCCATGTTTCTTATAAAAATGGACCAATCTCTGTATATGATCCTTATCAACTTCTGATATCCACCCTGTTATCCTATCCACATTCATCTTTTTTGCTATATCAATAAGACTTCCTAATAATATACTCCCATAGGATTGATTAATAAATGGTTTCTTAATATCAATATCTGCTAAATCAATGTTGTTATATTCTTTATCAAATACAGCTCTTAAAAACGGTTCAGGAGCTAAAATCCCTTCCTTTGTAATTATTTTTAAGTTAAGGATTATAAATGGTTCTTCTTTTTTTGGAGTATCATCATAAAACTGCCTGTATAATATTAAAATTTTTTCTTTATTCTCAAAAATCGATACTACTTCGCAACCTTCATTAACAATATAATCTAACTGATACGCTACCTCATACTCAACGTTTAATTTTCTCTGTAATGGATATATTCTTTCACTATTAAAAACAGATTCTAAAAATTCTTCAATATCGATATCTTTATTCATTAGCTCTTCCTTTATCAATTATTTAATTTTTATATTTCAATAATAATTGAAAATATACAATCCCAAAAGACATATAAAATACAATCTATCCCATAGCTCTTCCTTGTAAATTTAGGAACGATAACTTTGCTGCAAATAAAAAGAACCATAACCTTGCCGAAACGGCAAAGTTATGGTTCAAATCACACAAAAAATAAAAAAACCACCAAATATGTATTGGTGGAGACGGTGGGAGTCGAACCCACGTCCAAAAGTATCGGCACTTAAGCTTCTACGAGTGTAGTCGATATATTGGCATTTCGCAAACTCTTCGGCCTATCGACAGGCTTCCGAATTGCTAGTCTGGTTGTTCTCTTCCTTTGTCCTCAGACGGCGAACTCCGGCGTAGCCCACTTAGAGTGAGTCCGCTATCCTACCACATGGGCGATGGAGGGGCGAACCGCTAAAAGCTGTTATTAAGCAGCTAAAGCGAAGTTGTTTTGTTGTTTGCCAGTTATAGGCTTTGACGTTTTAACGAGGCCGATCCCCTCGACTCGCAACCTAAGCTCGAACTACCCCTGTCGAATCCGTAACGTCCCCATATAAGAAATGGAGCATACGAAGTATATTCGTGATAGCTGCTATTGAGCTGTTTTTCAATGTTCAACTGACCTTACATTTGTTATTATAGCACACGATCGCCATTTTGCAATTGTAAATTTCTGTATTACATTTTTTGACGATCGCGGAATACACGTGCAATTTCACGTTTTGCTTCTTTTTCTTTTAAATCATGGCGTTTGTCGTATTGTTTTTTACCTTTACCTAAACCAAGTGCCATTTTCGCAAATCCATTTTTTAAATAAATTTTAAGCGGTACAAGCGTATAACCTGTTTCTTTCGTATATCCAATTAGCTTTAAAATTTCTTTTTTATGAAGAAGTAGCTTTCTTGTACGAAGCGGCTCATGGTTAAAACGATTTCCTTGTTCATACGGACTAATGTGCATATTATGTACCCATACTTCACCATTTTGCACACGGGCAAAGGCATCTTTTAAGTTTACACGACCTGCGCGAATTGCCTTAATTTCCGTTCCTTGAAGGACAAGACCTGCTTCATATGTTTCTTCAATAAAATAATCATGATATGCTTTTTTATTTTGTGCAATGACTTTTCCTTGACCTTTTGGCATCTCTATCTTTGCCTCCCTTCATTTGTACTATTGTAGCAAAATATGAAGAAAGAAGCCATATATGGCTTCTTTCTTACTTACGTTTTTTCTTTTTCTTCTTAAAGCTCGGTGCATTTTCAAAGAATGGCTTGTTCTTTTTGCTGCCGTCTCGTTTTCCGTTGCGGTTTGATTCTTTTCCTTGCCCGCCGCGATTATTATCACGGTCGCCGCGTTTTTTTCTATTTCCTTTCGGCTGTTCAATGACAATAGGACGATCTTTTCGTTGTCGTTTCACACTGCCTTTCATGCCGACAATTTCAAAGTCAATCGCGCGTTCATCTTTGTTTACGTTAATTACGCGAATTGTAATTTCATCACCAATGCGGAAGACATTACCTGTGCGTTCGCCAATCATCGCAAAATGACGTTCATCATAGCGATAGTAGTCATCTGTTAAATAGCTAACATGAACAAGGCCTTCAATTGTATTTGGAAGTTCTACGAATAAACCGAAGTTTGTTACAGAACTAATGATTCCGTCGTATTCTTCACCAATTTTATCAAGCATGTACTCAGCTTTTTTCAGTTCATCTGTTTCACGCTCTGCTTCAACAGCGCGGCGCTCCATATTAGAAGAATGCTCCGCAATATCCGGTAAGTTTTCACGCCATTTTGCTTGTGTTTCATTGTCCACTTTTCCGTTAATTAAATACGTGCGAATTAATCTGTGCACAATTAAATCTGGATAGCGACGAATTGGTGATGTGAAATGTGTATAAAACTCTGTCGATAAACCGAAGTGCCCTAAACTATCCGCATCGTAGCGTGCTTGCTTCATGGAACGAAGCATAACTGTTGAAATAACAACCTCTTCTGGTTGACCTTGTACCATCTCTATAATTTGTTGCAGCGCACGCGGATGTACTTCGTTCCCGCGGCCTTTTACTGCATACCCAAAGTTTGTAATAAACTCAAAGAAACGCTCTAATTTATCCTCTTTCGGATCTTCGTGAACGCGGTACATAAACGGTACGTTCATCCAGTGGAAATGCTCTGCAACTGTTTCGTTTGCTACTAGCATAAATTCTTCAATAAGCTTTTCAGCAACAGAACGCTCACGCAATACAACGTCTGTTGGCTTGCCTTCTTCATCCACTAATACTTTCGCTTCTTTAAAGTCAAAGTCAATGGCTCCGCGGCGCATACGCTTTTCACGTAAAATAGCAGCTAGTTTCCCCATCTCTTGGAACATTGGGACTAATGGCTCATAACGCGCCATTAATTCTTCATCTTCATCTTCATCATCCAAAATGCGCTTCACATCAGAGTACGTCATACGCTCCGCTGTTTTAATCACACTTTGGAAAATTTCATGCTTCACTACTTCCCCTTGCTCATTAATTTCCATTTCACAAGATAAAGTTAAGCGGTCTACCTTTGGATTTAATGAACAAATGCCGTTAGATAAACGATGCGGAATCATCGGGATTACGCGGTCTACAAGATAAATACTCGTTCCGCGCTCAGCTGCTTCGCTGTCAATTGCTGAGCCTTCTGTCACGTAATGACTTACATCCGCAATATGTACACCAAGCTTGTAATTGCCGTTCTCAAGCTTCGTCACTGTAACCGCATCATCTAAGTCTTTCGCATCCGCACCATCGATTGTAACAATTGTTTGATCTCGTAAATCACGGCGCCCTTGTAAATCATTCTCATCAATTGTTTCTGGTACACTGTTCGCATGCTCCATTGCATCTGCCGGGAACGCAAGGGGTAAGTTATGCTTATGAATAACAGATAAAATATCAACGCCCGGGTCGTTTTTATGACCAAGAATTTGAATAACTTCTCCTTCTGCACTTAAACGATCTTGCGGATAGCTTGTAATTTTAACAACAACTTTATGCCCTTCTACCGCACCCATAGAAGCATTTTTTGGAACGAAAATATCACTCGTCCAGCGTTTATTATCAGGAATCACAAAGCCAAAGTTTTTCGATTCCGTATATGTACCAACTAATTCTTTTGTTCCGCGCTCTATAATACGAACAATTGTCCCTTCCTTGCGCGAACCGCTTGACTCTGAACTAATACGCGCTAATACTATATCACCGTGCAGTGCGCCTTTTAATTCTGTTGGCGGTATGAAAATATCATCTGTCCCTTTTTCTTCTGGTACAACAAACGCAAAGCCGCGGGCATGTCCAATGAGTTTGCCGCGCACTAAATTCATTTTCTCTGGAAGACCATAGCGATTACTTCTTGTCCGCACAACAAGTCCTTTTTCCTCCATAATGACAAGTGCTTTCACAAATTCTTTAAAATCCGCTGCATCTTCAATACCAAACGCTTCTTCTAACTCTTGCACAGTAAGCGGTTTATATGCTTCTTCTTTCATAAACGATAACAATTTATCGATATTTGCTTGAATCATTTCCTCCAAGTACAAAAACCTCCTTCTAAATCCTCGTATTTTATATTGTATCCGAAAAGATAACCATATATAAATGATGTTGTCTTATATAAATCCATTTTGGTTTTTCACCTATAAATCACTGCTACGAAAACAGAACAGACACTGACCGCTTCTACGCATGGCCAGTTCCTCTCGCCAACCCTTAAAAGAAAAGGGGTTTTCTATCGACTTTTCAACTTGTATGTATATAGGTAAAAAAGAGGCAACTAGATCTTACCAGTCTAGTTGCTCCAAGAAGTTATATACATCTTCATGCAGCTCATCACGCTGCTTATCAAGCGTAATTACATGTGTAGAATCCTCGTACCACTTAATTTCTTTTACATTTGATTCTACTCCATTATAAATAATATTTGCGCTATCTGTATTAATCATTTCGTCATGGCGCGCTTGCACAACAAATGTTGGTGCATAAATCATATCAATGTTATTGCGCACATCGCGAATTAAATCTTGCAGTGCTCTTAATGTGTCCATCGGTGTTTGTTTAAACGCAAACATCTCTTCTTCAATCTTCTCTGGTGATTTACGCTCACGCTTTTTATATTCGCGCGCGTACGCTAGTATACCTTGGTACATTGTTTCTTCGCTTTTAATGTACATTGGGGCACACATTGGTACCACCCCGATAATCGGCATTGTATAAGCAAGTTTTAGTGAAAAGACACCACCAAGCGATAAGCCAACAGCTGCAATCTTTTCATACCCTTTATCTTTTAAATGTTGATATGCTTCCATTACATCTTTCCACCAGTCTTCTGGACCCGTGTGTACGAGCTGCTCTGGTGGTACACCATGGCCTTTATAAATCGGGGCATGACATGTGTAGCCTTTTGTCTCTAAATAACGTCCAATCATACGAACATCAGCAGAATTCCCTGTAAAACCATGTAATAGTAAAACTGCACGTTCTCCCGCTTCAAATGTAAATGGTTTTGGGGATGCTAGTTTCATTTCTGTTTCTCCTTCTCTTTCTATAATGTAATCCTCATATATTGTCTATTCCTAGTGTAACATAGTTTCTTTTCCATAATCTAATTAGAAATTTCCTCCGGAGAAATAAAAAAAGATTCAACCCAAAAAGGTGAATCTTTTTTCATTATACTTGTAAATACGTAACAGCAAATGTTAACACGAAGAATAATACAGCAAGTACAATTGTAATGCGGTTTAATACAGCTTCTACTCCGCGTGCTTTTTGCTTGCCGAATAATTGCTCCGCGCCGCCAGAAATTGCACCGGATAAACCAGCACTCTTACTAGATTGCATTAATACAAGTACAATTAATAACAGCGATACAATAATAAGTAAAACTGATAAAAACGTATGCACTTTACATGCCTCCTAAAGTTTCAATTACTTTAAATGTAACATAAAATAATTGGAAAAGCGAGAGCGTCTCATCCGCCTAATACTTCACCAGATTAAATAAAAACCGCTGCAAATAACGGGCCTAGTAAACATGTTAAGATTGCTGTTAATGTCATCGTTACCGATCCGATTACGCCCTCGTGTTCATTGTTTTTCATCGCACGCATAACGCCCATAATATGCGATGCACAGCCAAATCCTATTCCTCTTCCAACTGAATTTGTCACTCTGCTCCATTTTAATAAAAGAGGACCAGAAATTGTTCCAGATATCCCGGCAACTACTACGAAAGCAGCCGTTAACGATGGTACACCACCAACTTCTTCTGACACACTCATAGCTACTGGCATCGTTACTGACTTCGGTAAGGAAGATAAAATTAAACTTTTATCCGTTCCCATAACAGTTGCAATCATCATATCACTTGCAATGGCAACGATTGTTCCTACCAATACACCGCCAGCAATTGGTACAACATACTTCTTCAAAACGCCGCGTTGTTTATAAAGAGGGATCGCAAACGCTACTACACCGGGTCCAAGCAATTTCGAAATCCAGCCCCCGCCGCTTTGCATGTATTGTTGATATGGTATATCACATACGACCAACAAGATAATCATCAAAGCTGTTGCGACAAGCATGGGAATGGTAAACGGTGTTGGAAACCACTTGTAAATCTTCTTTGCTAGTTGATACAATAACGCTGTTAACATAACCCAACCAATTCCAATTACTATGCTCATTGTGTCTCTTTTTCCTTTCTATTCGCCAAATATTGTCCTGTATGCCCTGCTACAATGATAATCAAAAACGTACTCGCGACAACAGTAATGAACAGCGAAATACCTTTATTCATAAAAAAAGAACCATAATTCATTAAACCAATGGTTGGAGGGATTAGTAAAAATGGCATAAGAGCAACTAATGTTTCCGCTCCTAATTCAAACCATTTCACCGGAAGGACTTTCAAACCAAGCAATATTAGTAACAAAAACATCCCTATTAAACTTCCTGGAATCGGAAGATGAAGTGCTCCTTCTATCCACGTTCCAATCATATTGAACACGTAAAGTGCTGCTACTTGGACAATAATTTTTGTAAATTTCATCTGTCTATCATCCTTCATTATGCGATTCTTGACATTTTCTACATTTATCATAGTACAAATTGTAAAAACCTGCAATTTATCTGATTGACAAATAAAACACAATATGGTATGCGCTTTCATTCTTATTTTTACTGTATTTGTAAACGAAATGAGCAATTCAATTTACATATTACTATATAAAGTTTATATTTTCAGACTTTTTAACAAAAAAATAAAACCGGCCGTGAGAAATCACGCCCGGTTTTTACATTATACAATTATTTTTTTAGGTTGTAGAAAGATTTTAAACCATCGTAAACAGCGATTTCGCCTAGTTCGTCTTCGATGCGTAATAATTGGTTGTACTTCGCAATACGGTCAGTACGGCTCATAGAACCAGTTTTGATTTGGCCAGCGTTAGTTGCAACTGCGATGTCAGCGATTGTAGCATCTTCAGTTTCACCAGAACGATGAGATACAACTGCTGTGTAACCAGCACGTTTAGCCATTTCGATTGCTTCAAAAGTCTCAGTTAAAGTACCGATTTGGTTAACTTTAATTAAGATTGAGTTAGAGATACCTTTTTCGATACCCTCAGCAAGTTTTTGTGTGTTCGTTACGAATAAGTCGTCACCAACTAATTGAACTTTTTTACCAAGGCGGTCAGTTAATAACTTATGGCCATCCCAGTCGTTTTCGTCTAAACCATCTTCAATAGAGATGATTGGGAAGTTGTTGCAAAGATCTTCGTAGAAATCAACCATTTCTGCAGAAGTCATGCTACGACCTTCACCTGTAAGATCATATTTACCAGTTTCTTTGTTGTAGAACTCAGAAGAAGCAACGTCCATTCCTAAGAATACGTTCTCGCCAGCTTTGTAACCAGCTTTTTCGATTGCTTCAATGATTACTTCTAATGCTTCACGGTTAGAACCAAGGTTTGGAGCGAATCCACCTTCGTCACCTACTGCTGTGTTAAGACCTTTGTCATGTAATACAGCTTTTAATGCATGGAATACCTCAGCACCCATACGGATTGCTTCTTTGAACGTTGGCGCACCAACTGGTAAGATCATGAACTCTTGGAAGTCTACGTTGTTGTCAGCGTGAGAACCACCGTTGATGATGTTCATCATTGGAGTTGGTAATTGTTTTGCATTGAATCCACCAAGGTAACGGTATAATGGAAGACCTACATAGTCAGCTGCTGCATGAGCTACTGCCATAGATACACCAAGAATAGCGTTAGCGCCTAATTTACCTTTGTTTGGAGTGCCGTCTAATTCGATCATAGCACGGTCGATTCCAGCTTGGTCAGTTACATCGAAACCAACGATTTCTGGAGCGATAATTTCGTTTACGTTATTTACTGCGTTAAGAACACCTTTTCCAAGGTAACGAGATTTGTCACCGTCACGTAATTCTACTGCTTCGTATTCACCAGTAGATGCACCACTTGGTACTAATGCGCGTCCGAATGAACCGCTTTCTGTGTATACTTCTACTTCTACAGTTGGGTTACCACGAGAGTCTAAAACTTCACGAGCATAAACATCTAAAATTGCTGGCATATTATTTCTCTCCTTTTATATAAATAATTATTTAATAATTGTTTTACCTGTCATTTCTTTTGGCTGTTCAACGCCAAGAAGTGTAAGCATTGTTGGTGCGATATCTCCCAAAACACCGCCTTCACGAAGCTCCACGCCTTCTTTTGTAACGATGAAAGGAACCGGGTTTGTTGTATGGGCTGTCATCGGTGTGCCTTCTGGAGTTAACTCCTCGTCAGCATTACCATGGTCAGCAGTAATAAGTGCTACACCATCTTTCGCAAGAATTGCTTCTACAACTTTTCCTAAACATTCGTCAGTTGCTTCTACTGCTTTAATTGTTGGTTCCATCATCCCAGAATGGCCAACCATATCACAGTTTGCAAAGTTTAGAATGATCACATCATGTTTATCATTCTCAATTTCATTTACAAGAGCATCAGTTACTTCATAAATGCTCATTTCTGGTTTTAAGTCGTATGTTGCGACTTTTGGTGAGTTAATTAAGATACGTTCTTCTCCTGGGAATTCAGCCTCACGACCACCGCTAAAGAAGAATGTAACGTGCGGATACTTTTCAGTTTCCGCAATGCGAAGTTGTTTTAATCCCGCTTGTGAAACAACTTCACCTAACGTATTATCCAAGTTCATTGGCTTGAATGCTACGTAACCTTTTACCGTTTCGCTAAAGTGTGTCATACAAACGAATTCTGGAATGTGAGGTACTTTTTCACCACGATCGAACTCACGGAAGTCTTCGTTTGTAAATACACGAGCAATTTGAATTGCACGGTCCGGACGGAAATTGTAGAAAATGATTGCATCATCATCATTGATTGTTGCAATTGGCGTTTCATCTTCATTTACCATTACAGACGGCAATACGAATTCATCATAGATACCATTTGCATAGGAGTCATCCACACACTCATATGCTGTTTTGTAAGTAGGGCCTTCGCCATTCACCATGGCACGGTAACATTTTTCAACGCGATCCCAACGCTTGTCACGGTCCATGGAGTAGTAACGACCGGAGATTGTCGCGAACTGTCCTACTCCTGTTTCTTTCATTACTTCATTTGTTGCATCGATATAACCTTTTGCTGTTTGCGGACCAACATCGCGGCCATCTAAGAATGCATGGAGATATACTTTCTCCACGCCTTCTTTTGCAGCTAGGCGAAGAAGAGCAAACATATGATCAATGTGACTATGCACACCGCCATCAGAAAGTAAACCGAATAAATGAAGAGCTGTACCATTTTCCTTTACGTGTTTCATTGCACTTTGGAACGTTTCGTTCTGATCGAACTCACCTTCACGAATTGCAACGTTCACACGTGTTAGGCTTTGATATACAACGCGGCCGGCACCAATATTTAAGTGACCTACCTCAGAGTTACCCATTTGACCTACTGGAAGACCTACCGCTTCACCGCACGCTGTAAGCGTTGTGCGAGGGAACTTGTTCCAGTAACCGTCGAAATTAGGTTTCTTAGCTTGCGCTACAGCATTCCCGTATGTTTCTTCACGTAAACCGAAACCGTCAAGAATGATTAAAGCTGTTGGCTTTCTCATTTTACCGCCTCCAAAAGACCTAAGAAGGAAGCAGGCTCTAAGCTTGCACCGCCAACTAAAGCACCATCGATATCAGATTGTGCCATGTATTCTTTAATGTTTTCAGGTTTTACGCTGCCGCCGTATTGAATACGAACTGCTTCTGCAGCTGCCGGAGAAACAGCTTCAGCAACAACTTTACGGATGTGCGCACATACTTCGTTTGCATCTTGTGCAGAAGAAGATTTACCTGTACCGATCGCCCAAATTGGCTCATATGCGATAACAGTTACTTTTACTTGCTCTTCTGTTAAGCCGACAAGTGCTTTTTTCACTTGATCTGCTACAAGATCAAATGTTTTTCCGCTTTCGCGCTCTTCTAACGTTTCACCACAGCAAACGATTGGTGTTAAACCATGTTCAAATGCTGCAAGAGTCTTTTTGTTTACTGTTTCGTCTGTTTCAGCAAACATTTCACGACGTTCAGAGTGGCCAAGTACTACGTAGCTCACTTTCAAGTCGCTAAGTGCTACTGGGCTAATTTCGCCAGTGAATGCACCATTTTTTTCGAAGTGCATGTTTTGTGCACCTACTTGTAAGTCAGTTCCCTCTGCTGCTGCTACAAGACGCTCTAAGAAAAGAGCTGGCGAGCAAACAACCGCATCAACAGCTGTAGCTGCTGGGATTTGACCTTTTACTTCCTCTACGAAGCTAACTGCTTCAGATAGAGTTTTATTCATTTTCCAGTTACCTGCGATAATTGGTTTACGCATGCTTTGCACCGTCCTTTTTCTTAGCTGCTAATTATTTGTCGTTAAGACAAACTACACCAGGAAGTTCTTTACCTTCCATAAATTCTAATGACGCACCGCCGCCAGTAGAAATGTGGCTCATTTTATCAGCCATACCGAATTTTTCAACAGCTGCTGCAGAGTCACCACCGCCGATAACAGAGTATGTACCTTCTGCATCTGCTAATGCTTGTCCTACTGCTTTTGTACCTTCTGCATATGGAGCCATTTCGAATACGCCCATTGGTCCGTTCCATACAACAAGCTTAGAGCTTTTAATTACATCTGCATAAATTGCACTTGTTTTCGGTCCAATATCTAAACTTTGCCAATCAGCAGGAATAGAATCGATATCTACAACTTGTCGGTTTGCAGTTTCAGAAAACTCATCTGCAATCACGCAATCAACTGGCATGTAGAAGTTTACACCTTTTTCTTTTGCAAGTTGGATAAACTCTTTTGCTAGTTCAATTTTGTCATCTTCACATAGAGATTTTCCAATTTCATGACCTAATGCTTTTACAAATGTATAAGCAAGTCCGCCGCCAATGATTAAGTTATCAACTTTATCAAGTAGATGACGTATTACACCGATTTTATCTTTTACTTTCGCACCACCGATGATTGCTGTAAATGGACGATCTGGATTAGAAAGTGCTTTACCTAATACATCTAATTCTTTTTCCATTAAGAAACCTGATACTGCTGGTAAGTAATCTGCAATACCTGCAGTAGAAGCGTGAGCACGATGAGCTGCACCGAATGCATCATTTACGAAGATATCAGCAAGAGCTGCAAATTCTTTCGCAAGTTCAGCATCGTTCTTTTCTTCGCCCGCATAGAAACGTACGTTTTCAAGAACTAATACATCGCCTTCATTCATTGCTGCAACCATTTCTTGTACAGCAGGTCCGAATGCTTCGTCCGCTTTTTTCACGTCTTTACCAAGAAGCTCACCTAAACGTGCAGCTACTGGAGTAAGACGCATTTCTTCTACCACTTGTCCTTTTGGACGACCTAAATGGCTTGCTAAAATCACTTTCGCACCTTGCTCTACTAAATATTGAATTGTAGGAAGAGCTGCACGAATACGAGTCTCGTCTGTAATTTTTCCTTCTTTCATTGGTACGTTGAAGTCAACGCGGCAAAATACTCGTTTACCCTTTAAATCTACGTCACGAATTGATTTTTTATTCATTGGATTTCCCTCCGACTAGTAGTTAGGATTGACAAAACCCATTCAAAAGCTTATCACATTTGCTTATAAAACGAAAGAAGAGAGAGGGAACAAACCCTCTCCCTCGTTTTGTCATTGATAACTGATAAACTTAAGAATTAAAGACCTTTAGAAGCGATGTAGTCTACTAAGTCAACTACGCGGTTAGAGTAACCAGTTTCGTTGTCGTACCAAGAAAGAACTTTAAGCATGTTGCCTTCCATAATCATTGTAGATAATGCATCAATTGTAGAAGAGCTTGTGCATCCGTTATAGTCGATAGATACTAATGGCTCTTCGCTGTATCCAAGGATACCTTTTAATTCGCCTTCAGCTGCTGCTTTGAATGCTGCGTTTACTTCTTCAACTGTTACTTCTTTCTCAAGCTCAACAACTAAGTCAACAAGAGATACGTTAGCAGTTGGAACACGAACTGCACCACCGTTTAATTTACCTTTAAGTTCTGGTAATACTAATGCTACTGCTTTCGCTGCACCAGTTGTAGTTGGGATCATGCTCATTGCTGCTGCACGTGCACGACGTAAATCTTTATGTGGTAAGTCTAAGATTTGTTGATCGTTAGTGTAAGAGTGAATTGTTGTCATCATACCGCGTTTCATGCCAAATTTTTCGTTTAATACTTTAGCAAATGGAGCTAAGCAGTTTGTAGTACAAGACGCGTTAGAGATTACGTTATGGTTAGCTGCATCATATTGCTCATGGTTAACACCCATAACGATTGTGATATCTTCATCAGAAGCTGGTGCAGAGATGATAACTTTTTTAACTGTTCCACCTAAGTGTTTCTCAGCGTCTGCTTTTTTAGTGAAACGGCCAGTAGATTCTACTACTACTTCTACGCCATAGTCGCTCCATGGTAATTGAGCTGGGTCGCGCTCAGCGATAACTTTGATTTCTTTACCGTTAACGATAATGCTGTCGCCGTTTGCAGATACTTCTGCATTTACTGTTCCGTGAACAGAATCATATTTTAAAAGGTGTGCTAATGTTTTTGCATCTGTTAAGTCGTTAATTGCTACTACTTCCACGTTAGGGTTGTTAAGAGCTGCGCGGAATACCACACGCCCGATACGGCCAAATCCATTAATACCAATTTTAGTCATTTGAATTTCCTCCTTGGGGGATGTATATTAAGGGTTATTTACCCTTTACTAACTCTTTTGCTGCACCTTCGTCTGTAATCAATAATGAAGTGTGCCCTTGTTTAATTACTGCTTGAATTGCTTTTGCTTTTGATGAACCTCCAGCAACTGACACGACATGAGTTACATGCCCTAAATCTTCAAGCTGCATGCCAACTGTCTGTACTTTATGAACGACTTCACCTAGTTCGTTGAAGTAGTATCCAAAAGCTTCACCGACTGCTTTGTTCTCTTTAATTTTCATCCAATCTGCTTCTAAAGTACTTCTTCTACGCGCCATTGTTAAGGCATCACCGATTCCGTGAATGACAATATTGGAAGATCGAATCAACTCAAGAATTTCTTTCACAGAAGGTTCTGTCACAATGGATACGTATGCCTCGCTGCTTACGTGGTCAGGAACATACAATAAGCGATAATTACTCATCGTATTTTGTGCCATTTTCGCACAAATCGTGTTTGCTTCTAGCTCCACACTCTCTCCTATTCCACCGCGTGCTGGGACAAATAACATATGTAGATCCCTGCAATCAATTTGCATCATATCAGCTACGGCAGCTATCGTGGTTCCTCCAGTCACAGCAACGATATTATTCGCTGTTAGACGATCTTTTATACAAGAAACACAAGCGCGGCCCATCTCCAGCTTGACCCAAGGTGATTCATCGCTATCACCAGGGACAACGAAAACTTCATCCAAGTCTAATGTTTCCTTAAGCTGCTTTTCCAAAACCTTCAAACCAGAAATTTCTTTCATAAAGTCTTCCAAAGCAAGAACAACAGCTGTTCCTTCTTCTGTTAATGTCATTCCAGAAGAGGCGACGTGAATCAAGTTCTCATCTTTCAAAACCTGTACTTCACTTCGTAATACTCGTTCTGTCATACCAAGACTTGCAGATAAATTTCTTCTACCAATAGGTTGTGTTAACCGGATGTACTGAAGAATTTGCATTCTCTTTTGCATAACAGGTAGCAGATCAGGTAATAATTTTTTTGTGTACTGAATCCATGAGCGCATCATATTATATCTCCTCACTACATTGGTTCATTCTCTATATGGTCACCATATGTCCCGTAGTGACATATTGTGTCCCGCATGGAGTAAAAAAATATCCCTGCTACATTTATTATTGTAACAGGAGATCCAAAGTTATTCAACTCTTATCGCATGAATTATGCTGTTTATTATGACATCTTTGTGAATAACCCCATATTCTACCTCTTCCCCTTCAATTTCAACGACAGGGATCATAAGATGGTACTTCTCTAACAGCTGTTCATCCTCATAAATATTTATTTCCTTCAAATCAAATACGTATTCATCTTGCAACTCTCGCAGAAGTTTTTTCGCCTTTTGACAAAGACCACATTCTTCTTTTGTGTATAGAATAACCTCCATATCCATCACCTATACAATCGATTTTCGCAGAGAAGAAGCTGGGATATTTAACTGCTCGCGATATTTCGCTACTGTTCTGCGTGAAACAACAATTTCATGTTCTTCTTCTAACATTTTTGAAATCTTTTGATCTGAAAGTGGTTTTTTCTTATTTTCTTTCTCTACAAACTCCCCGATGAGCTGCTTCACTCTTTTCGTTGAAATGGCCGCGTCTTCTGTTGTTGCTACCGCATTACTAAAGAACGACTTCATTTCAAATAAACCATACGGTGTTTGCACATATTTATTGCGCGTTGCTCGGCTAATCGTTGACTCATGGACACCTAATATTTCAGCCACCTCTTTTAACGCAAGCGGCTTTAAATATTGCGGACCGTTCATAAAAAAGTCGCGCTGCTTTTCAATAATTACTTCCATTACATTTAAAAGCGTTTGCTTTCTTTGTTTTAAACTACGCATAATCCATTGTACATGCTGATATTTTTCCGAAACATAAGAAGCGACGTCACTTTCACTATTATGAAGGAGCTCACTATATTCTGAATGAATTTCAATTCTCGGCATATTACGTTCATTCATCTGAATCACCAAGAGATCCCCTTCTTTTTTCACCGCCATATCTGGAACAATGTACAGCGGCTTCTCCGAAGAAAACGCCAAACCTGGTTTCGGCTGCAGCGATGTAATCACATGAACGGCTTCTTGTAATTCTTCCGTACTACACTTCAATACATTTGCTAACTTGCGCCAATCTTTCTTTACGAAATACGCAAAATATTCATCTACAATCATTTTCGCTAAAGTGTTTCTTTTTTGTAAGCGCTTTAATTGGATGGATAGGCATTCTTGAATATTTCTCGCTCCTACCCCTGCCGGCTCTAATGATTGAACAAGCTCCATGCAGCTATTTACTTTCTCTATACATACCGATAATAGCGACGCTAATTCCTCATTCGTTTCTTGTAAATACCCGTTCTCATCCACATTTAAAATAATAAATGAGGCAATTTTTCTTTGCTCTTCATCTATTTTATAATACTGTAATTGATTTACTAAATGCTGTTGAATCGTTGTGGAATCCACACTATAGATTTCCATTTGATTCTCAGTTTGTTTACTCATTGTTTTACTCTTTTTCTTTTCCCTGTCAAAGCCACCTAGCTCGATAAGGGGATTTTCCAGCGATTGCTCATACAAAAACTCCGTTAATTCCTGCACATTGTACTGGAGCATTGTAATCGCTTGTCTTAACTCTTGCGTCATTGCCAAACGTAAACTTTGTTCTTGTAAAAGACTTGCTTTCAACCTAATCTCCCCCTCACTTCTATTGTACAATAAGTTTATAAAAAGGAGAATCCTGCACAGATACCCATTCCAAAATATTGTTAACTTATATGTATTAATGAAATTTGCATCTTACAACCGAAAAATGAATAATATTGAAAGAAAATAACACCACATTTTTAAAAAATATATACCAAATACTAATAGCAACTACTAATTTTAGATATAATAACATAAATTTCACTTACATACTATCACTACAAAAAAAGTCCTAACCTACAAATGTAAGTTAGGACTTTTTGACGCGCCCAGAGGGATTCGAACCCCCGGCAGACGTGGTACCGGAAACCACCGCTCTATCCGACTGAGCTATGGGCGCATGATCATTCTACTGCAAAAGGACTTCTTTTTATCCTATCGCGCACTGTTTATTATACGATATCTTCGTTTTGGAAGCAATTACTTCTTATGTCGCAATGACTGACATACAATATACGGCCTACATCGTTACGCGATGTAGGCCGTATATAATGAAACGATATCATTTATGCAAATGATACGGAACCGTTGTAATGACAATATCTTTATTACGCATAAACCACATGCGTAACAGAAGTGCACTTTGGTTATGCAATGCATTGTGCCACCATTTGTGCGGAATGAACTGCGGAATAATAATATGGATATGTCCTCCACCTTTTTGTTTCGCCTCTATTGTTTTAATAAGACGATTCAGCGGTTCAAGAATAGAACGATATTTACTGCGTAGAACGACTAGTCTACAAGGAGTTCCCCAGTCTTTCCACTTTTTCTCCATTTTATTTATAGATTCCTCATCGAAACCAACGTATACAGCAATCGGATCAACATCTACACTCTTCGCAAAGGATATCGTGTTGTTCACAACACGGTGAACACCTGACACTAAAACGAGCGTGACTACATCGCTTGCTTCTGGACGTACCATTTGCATATCGATGCGCAATTCTTTTGCAACATCTTCATAATGCTTGTGAATGGACATTGAGATGAAAATAATAATAGGCAAGACAACTAATACAACCCAAGCGCCGCCTGTAAACTTCGTAACAGCAAAAATAACGGCAACGATTGATGTAATTACAGCACCAACTGTATTAATCGTAAACTTAATTTTCCAATGCGATCCTTTTACTCGTTTCCAGCGGCGCATTAAACCAATTTGCGCTACTGTAAACGAAAGGAACACACCGATCGCGTATAGTGGAATTAACGCATTCGTATGCGCATGAAACGATATAATCAAAATACATGCCAACGATGCTAACGCAATAATTCCATTCGAATATCCTAAACGGTCTCCACGATTTGTTAAACTTCGAGGCAAATATCCGTCTGCCGCTACAATCGCAGCAAGCTGAGAAAATCCCGTAAATGTGGAGTTTGCCGCTAAAATTAACACAATAAACGTAAACCATATAATCACTTGATATAAAATTCCATGTCCAAAATACATACCAGTTAACTGTGACAACATTGTGTTGTGCGGATCTGGCGTAATTCCTTTCACATACAAATGATACGAAAATCCTAAAAGTGTCACAGCTGTAATCGAACCTAAAGCAATGTACGTTCTAATTGCGTTTTTTTGCTGCGGTTCTCTAAAAATAGGAACTGCATTTGAAATTGTCTCAATTCCTGTAAGTGCTGAACAAGCTGAACTGAACGCCTTCAAAATTAATAAAGTTGTTAAGCCTTCTGGAACTGTTCCAAAACTCGGTGTACTCGGTTGAACAAACCCGTGACGAAGTTCATCAAAAAATCCTGTGAAAATTAAAATTAACATACAAATCATAAACCCGAATGTCGGCCAAGCAAATACGCGAGCTGACTCTGCTATCCCGCGCAAGTTTATAAGTACTAAGATAACAACGCATAAAATCGCCAAAATCGTTTCATATGGAGCGACTACAGGATACGCAGAAGAAATCGCTTCTATCGCTGCAGATACGGATACCGCTACGGTCAATACATAATCAACAAGCAAAGAACTAGAGGCAACAAGAGAAACCCAGCGCTGCTTGAAGTTATCTTTCGCAATGGCATACGCTCCCCCGCCGTTTGGATAGGCCAAAATCCCCATAATATACGACACAATCAAAATTGCCAAAAGAACGATAGTCGAAATGGTAATCGGCATAATCAACCATTTCGCATCAGGACCAAGTCCTGCCAGCTCTGTCATTCCTGATTCAGGTCCATACGCAACAGATGAATACAAATCCGCTGAAAGGATAGGCAGCGCAATTAACCAAAATAATTTGTTATGATGCGCATGAAGCTCTGACGTTCGCATCGGACGACCAATTAAAAAACGCTTCACACTACTGAAATTACTTGCAGAAAACCAAATTGCAAGTAATGCAACAATAATTAACACTGCTTCTAACCATCTAACTAAAGTGTGATGATCCATAACTCTTTCTCCTTTTAATCGCTATTTACTAATTTTTACTCTCCTAATTTGAATTGATACATAATATTTTGAACAACGAAATATAAAATATGTACTTCCTAAAGATACCCTCAATCAATAGCCTACAAATTCATGCATAATCGTTATTATTAAATAAACATAACTACTGATATTATAATTTGTCATCAAAAATCATTATGTTCTCAAATTATATAGAGAAAAAAAGGTGCATCACCATAACATGGGGTTGATTTTTTTGAAAATAAATTATTTTTAATACACGGAACGGAGAGTGGCGACTCCTGCGGGAATAGCGAGGGAAGTGAGACCCCCACAGGCTTGCCGAGGAGGCTCGCTCTCGCCCGCGGAAAGCGTCCACTCGGAGTGGAGTGTATATCTATCTATATATCACCCCCGGCTTTTGGTGATGAACCGAAAAAAAATGTACAGACCCCGAAATAAACCTAAAATTGGTAATTATATTTCAACACATATTCACAAATTCTAATGATTGAAATTCAATTCAACTAGAGGAGGAATTACGTTATGACTGTAATTACGAAACTTAAACAAACTGTTTCAGGATTAAAAAGTGCACAAGCGAGCTTAGAGGGATTCGCTCTTGATACCGATAACCAACAAGCGAAGCAATTATTCCAAAGCGCAGCACAACAAACGCAATCCATTATTGATTCTTTATCTCCGCGCGTTCAAGAGGTTCAACAAGAAGAACCTCAATACACACAGCAGTAAAGGGCACTTTAGACAAACAATAATACCCACTTTATGCTGAACCGGAAAAAGGGTGATACAATATCATCCTTTTTTCACCTCAAATTACATAGAGCTATAGAAATGGAATGATACAATGCGAAAATTTAGGATCATTACTTTGTTATTCCTTCTCTTCTTCAGTTTCCTAAGCGGCTGTAACAGTCCACTAGATAAAAAAGTAAAAAAAGAAGCAAATGAGAAAGAAGAGCACCAAATAAATAAAAAAGATACGCAATTAAAAAATGTCAGTATGGAGACTATTGATCAATCCATAGCAAATCAAGCGAAAGATCAGATTTTTAATATGGAAGAAGTAATTGAAGTAAAAGCGGTTAATTTCAATAACGAACTATACGTAGCCGCGAAACCAGAGCACCACGAACGCTTTCAACTAAAGAAATTAAAAAAGGAAATGAAACAGACATTAGAAAAGACATATCCTAATTTAAAAGTTTATGTCAGTATGGATAAAAAAATTTTCATGTTACTAGATAAATTAGAAACGAAGATTAAAAACAAAGAAGCAGATAAGAAAGAAATAAAAAAACAACTAAAAGTAGTTAAAGAAGAAATGCATTCCGATATTTAATAATACTTTTCAACATAGAAAAGGATGGATTCATATGTCGAGCCAAAATAAAGACTTATCACCAGTGCAACAAGAATATAAAAAATTTGAACAGCAGCGTGAACCAAAGCGTCCTGTTCTCAAAAATTGTATAAAAGCTTTTTTTGTAGGTGGATTCATTTGTTTAATCGGTCAACTGATCTCCACATTTTATATTACTTATTTTGATTTTACGGAACGATCTGCGGGGAATCCAACTGTAGCGACAATGATCTTTATTTCCATGCTCTTAACAGGTTTCGGTGTATACGATCGATTAGCTCAGTTTGGCGGGGCAGGTACAGCCGTTCCTGTTACTGGGTTTGGAAACTCTGTCATAGCAGCTTGTATTGAGCACCGGACGGAAGGTTTTGTTCTTGGAGTGGGCGGGAATATGTTTAAATTAGCCGGATCTGTTATTTTATTTGGTGTATTTTCCGCTTTTGTGATTGCACTGATTCGAACGATTCTAATCCAATGGGGAGGGTTTTAAATGTTACAAGGCCACCGAACATGGGTATTTGAAAACAAACCCGTGATTATATCAACTGGTGTCATTGGCGGACCATTTGAAGCGAACGGCAAAATCCCTGATGATTTCGATACATTGCACGACAATTTATGGTTAGGACAAGACTCCTACGAGAAAGCGCATCGCGTTTTATTCGAAGAAGCCTGCAGCAGGGCCACCGAAAAAGCAAAACTACGGAAAGACGATATTCAATTTATCCTGGCTGGAGATTTAATTAATCAAATTACTCCTTCCAGCTTTGCTTGCCGGACACTCGGTACTCCCTATCTCGGATTATTCGGGGCTTGTTCTACCTCGATGGAGGGACTTGCTTTAGGTGCAAGCATCGTAAATGCAAAAGGAGCAAAATACTTATTAGCAGGAGCATCAAGCCATAATACTGCTGTAGAAAAACAGTTCAGATATCCAACTGAATACGGAGGACAAAAACCCCCTACTGCGCAGTGGACAGTAACAGGAGCTGGTGTTGCCTTATTAAGCGACCAAGGAGATGGCCCTTGCGTAACATCAGCAACAATTGGAAGAGTGATCGATATGGGGCTAACCGATCCTTTTAATATGGGCGGGGCTATGGCTCCTGCTGCTGTCGACACGATAGAAGCGCATTTAAGAGAACGACAAATCGACGTATCCTACTATGACTTAATTGTAACGGGCGATCTCGGACATGTAGGACGCGAAATTGCCTTTGACTTACTACGCAAGCAAGGAACATCTATACGAAGCGAACAATTTCAAGATTGCGGATTACTCATTTACAGAGACGACCAGCCTATTTTAGCAGGAGCAAGTGGTCCAGGCTGCTCAGCAACTGTTGTGTATGGGCATTTATTAAACCGAATGAAAAAAGGAGAGTTTCGCAAAATACTTGTAGTTGCTACCGGGGCCTTACTTTCCCCATTAACTTTCCAGCAACAAGAAACGATTCCTTGTATCGCTCATGCAGTATCCATTGAAGTTGGAGGTGTATAATACATGATCTTTTTTTGGGCTTTTGTAATTGGCGGCCTCATTTGTGTCATTGGACAAATTATGTTCGACGTCTTCAAACTTACCCCCGCTCATACAATGGCGACACTTGTTGTCATTGGTGCCATATTAGATGGATTTAATTTGTATGAACCGTTAATTGATTTTGCCGGAGCAGGTGCAACGGTTCCTATTACAAGCTTCGGGAACGCTCTCGTTCACGGTGCAATGGCAGAAGCGGCTGAACATGGCATTATTGGCGTTATAACAGGAATGTTTAAAGTAACAAGCGCTGGTGTATCCGCCGCAATTATCTTCGGATTTATTGGAGCTTTATTATTTAAACCAAAAGGATAAGAGGTGTTCTCATGACCGTTGTTGCAAGTGTAAAAACATGCCTTGCTAGTTTAAAAGGCGCACAAGCAAGTTTAAGTGCCCTTTCACAAAATGTCACTGACGAAGAAGCAAAGCGCGTTTTTCATGAATGTATGTTAGAGATGGATAGTATCATTGCTGATGTACAAGGGCGAGTTTCAACACTAGAACGAGAAGAACCACAATATAAAGGATTTTAGGAAGACTGGAGGGAATATACATGCCTGACATTCACATACCAGAATGGCCGCTTGTCATTATACGTTCTTTATTTGTCTTAATTGTTTTATTCGCCATTACGAAATGGCTTGGCAAAAGACAAATCTCTCAACTTTCCTTTTTTGAATACATAGCAGGTATGACGATTGGTGATATCGCTGCCGAAGTATCGACAGGGTTGGAACAAAACTTCTTCCACGGTATTTCTAGTATGCTGGTTTTTGCTATCATACCCTTTTTCGCAGGACTAATTTCCTTAAAAAATAAGACGGTACGAGATTTTGTAGAGGGTAAATCCACTATTTTTATAAAAGATGGCAAAGTACTCGAAGATAATTTAAAAAAGGAAAAATATACGAGCGACGAACTACTAGAGCTTCTGCGAAAAAAAGATGTATTCAACATAACCGATGTTGAATTCGCTATATTAGAGCCGAGCGGTGAATTAAACGTATTATTAAAGAAAGACAGACAACCATTAACTGCAAAAGATATCGGATTAAAACTACCAAACGAAAAAGAAACGCACACAGTCATTATGGATGGAAACATAATAGATGAACCTCTTGCAGCAAGCGGTCATAACCGCGCTTGGGTTCGCACTGAACTCGAAAAAATGGGGGTTGCAATCGACAACGTATTCATCGGACAAGTCGACTCCTACGGCCAATTCACTGTCGACATATACAACGATAAAATTCAAATGCCTTCTCCCCAAGATAAACCATTATTACTCGCTTCCTTAAAGAAATGTCATGCTGATCTTGAACTCTTTTCTTTAGAAACGAAATCAAATGCTGCCGCGAACATGTATGTAAACAACGCCAAGAGGCTAGATGAAATTTTAAATAAAGTAACGTATTTACTGAAAGAATAGTACGAAAAAGAACGCTTATATATGAAACGGCGTTCTTTTTTTATGTCTATATAAAGTGAAACTTCCATCAGTGGGGGTTTTCTTCATCCCCCACTGATGGTTATTGAACCAATCGGGCTTTTACGGGCAGTTTTCCCCCACCTATCTCCTTAAGAAAAGCGGAAGCGGCTCGCTCAGAATCGCAGGACGTTGGAGCACCCGACAGAGAGGCGCTTTTTGCCTCGTCCGAGGGGGCGAAACGACCGGAGATTCTAGCCGCTAGGGCTGGACATCGTTTCTCTCTCAACCTTGAGGTGGGGGGTCTTACTGCCCACGAATAGCGGGATAAATCACTGCCATGCAGCGAACAAGGAATCTGCGCTCGCTTTCCCTTTTTGTTTTCACTTCGCACGTGGCAGAAAAGGGCCCTGACCGCTTCTATGCATAGCCAGATGCTCTCGCCCACCTAAAAAAAGAGGGGTTTTCTATAAGTATGTTTAAATTCATACAATTCGGTTATGATGAGGAAGGTACAGAAGAAGGGAATTCCTTATTCATAGCGAATTAACATGATACACCTACATATTTTTTAAAACTGAAGTGGTTTCGTTTGACCTTTATTGACCATAATTGTATTATAAAACTAACAAATGTGTTAAAGGAGGAAGTTACACATGAATTTAATTCCTACAGTTATTGAACAAACAAATCGCGGGGAACGTGCTTACGATATTTACTCTCGTTTATTAAAAGACCGCATCATCATGCTTGGTAGCGCAATTGATGACAACGTAGCAAACTCTATCGTTTCTCAGCTTTTATTCTTAGAATCACAAGACCCAGAAAAAGATATTCATATATATATCAACAGTCCTGGTGGCTCTATTACAGCTGGTATGGCAATTTACGATACAATGCAATTCATTAAACCAAACGTATCTACAATTTGCATCGGTATGGCTGCATCTATGGGTGCTTTCTTACTTGCAGCTGGTGAAAAAGGAAAACGTTTCGCGCTTCCAAACAGTGAAGTAATGATTCACCAACCACTTGGCGGTGCACAAGGACAAGCGACAGAAATCGAAATCGCTGCAAAACGTATCCTATTCTTACGCGACAAACTAAACAAAATTCTTGCTGAGCGTACAGGTCAAGATTTAGAAGTAATTGAGCGCGACACAGAGCGTGACAACTTCATGACAGCAGAAAAAGCATTAGAATACGGCTTAATTGACAAAATCTTCACAAACCGCTAAAAAAAGCGGAAGCGGCTTGCTCAGAATCGCAGGACGTTGGAGTCAAAGGCAGAGAGGTGCTTTTTACCTCGTCCGAGGGGGCGAAACGACCGGAGATTCTAGCCGCTGGAGCTAGATCATAAGAAAAGAGCTATCATTTACGATAGCTCTTTTTCATTTATCGGCGCTTCGACACGATATAAAGATCCTTCGACGACGTTCGACAGGCGAGTAGCCCAGTCACCGAAACGCAACACACAATAAAAAGCTATCGCACATTCGCGATAGCTTTCTATTGTTCTTTTTGCACATAAGCAACAAGTGCTGCTAATGCTTCTGTTTCATCTGATCCTTCTGTCGTAATTGTAACTTCACATCCAGATCCAACGGCTAAACTCATAATCCCCATAATGCTCTTAGCATTGACCGTTTTCCCGTCTTTCTCCATAAAAATATCAGCTTGAAAACGGTTTGCTTCTTGTACAAACAACGCCGCCGGACGTGCTTGTAATCCAGTCTTCAACAGCACCTCTACCCGTTTTTGAACCACTGTTCCATTCCCCTTTGCCTTTTATTTTTTTACAACTGCTTCACCAGCGCGTAATTTCTCCGCAATGTCATCAATTTTACGCAAACGATGATTGATACCCGATTTACTAATGTTTCCCCCAGATACCATTTCCCCTAGTTCTTTCAATGTAACATCTTGATAATTGATACGCAGCTCTGCGATTTCACGTAATTTATCTGGTAAAAAATCAAGTCCAACAGTCTCGTCAATATAACGAATGTTTTCAATTTGTCTTAAAGCTGCACCAATCGTTTTATTTAAGTTTGCTGTTTCACAGTTCACAAGACGATTTACAGAATTACGCATATCACGCACAATTCGAATATCTTCAAACCTTAAAAGAGCGCTATGAGCCCCAATAATATTTAAGAACTCGGTAATCTTTTCCGCTTCCTTTAAATACGTAATGTACCCTTTTCGCCTTTCTAACGTTTTACTGTTTAACGCAAATTCATTCATCAGCTCACATATCGCATCATTATGTTCCTTGTATAATGAGAAAACTTCTAAATGATACGATGATGTTTCTGGATTATTAACGGAACCGCCAGCTAAAAACGCCCCGCGTAAGTACGATCGTTTACAACATTTTTTCTCAATCAATTCTTGTGAAATATTACGAATAAACGAAAAGTCCTCTCGTACAATGTGCAAATCTGATAAAATCTCACGCGCTTTTTCAACTAAACGAACGATGTACACATTATTTTTCTTTAAGCGCATTTTCTTACGCACAAGTAGTTCAACTGTCACGTTATATCCTTTTTTCAATAATGTATAAATTCTTCGAGCAATCGCTGCATTTTCCGTTTGAATGTCAATGATTACACGACGGTTTGAAAAGGAGAGTGAACCGTTCATACGAAGTAATGCTGACAACTCTGCTTTCTCACAGCATTCCTTCATTTCGAGCTTTGTTAGCTCCTTCTTTGTTTCTGATGCAAAGGACAACCGTTTCACCTCCTAACAATAATTACTACCCTAAATGAATTTGTAGCGTTACCTCAAAGAAGTAACGCCTTATACCATGCAAGCTTTTTCAAGCTGATAAGTTATATTAATGAATATAAAATCGAAGCTAGCTTTATCGTATCATGACGCACAACTTGATCATCATACTTTGCTAAACAGCCTTTAATCAACTTAATATTATGTGCGGCAAAACGCTCTTCATCAATTGCAACCTGCTCCGACATTTCTTCTGCATAACGTCCTAATAGTTTAGATGGAATTGGTTCATCGTTCACGATTGCTGTATCGATAAACGCTTCTCCAAGGTGATCATGCAATGCTCTCACATGGTCAAACGCTGTATATCCCATTGTTTCACCAGCTTGGGTCATAACATTACAAACGTATGCTTTCTTCGCTTTTGCCCGAAGTACTGCGTCCCCGATTTTTTTCACCATTAAATTCGGCAAAATACTTGTATACAAACTTCCTGGTCCAAATAGAAGTAAATCAGCTCTTTGAATTTCCATTATTGTTTCATGAAGCGGTTCTACTTCCCCTGGTGTTAGAAAGACACGGTTAATTTTTTTCCCGGAATACGGAATTTTCGATTCCCCGCTTACAATTTGACCATCTTCCAATTCCGCATGCAAAACAACACTTTGATTTGCAGCTGGAAGTACACGCCCTCTCACATTTAACACTTTACTCGTTTCCGTAATGGCATGAAAGAAATCACCTGTAATAGCTGTCATTCCAGCTAACAATAAATTCCCAAGCGCATGTCCTGTTAATCCTTCTCCCGATGTAAAACGATGCTGAAATAACGCCTCTACAAGAGGCTCCACATCTGACAACGCAACAAGCACGTTACGAATGTCTCCAGGAGGTGGGATATCTAACTCATCGCGAAGTCTCCCAGAACTTCCTCCATCATCAGCAACCGTTACAATCGCCGTAATATCGACAGGATACTTTTTTAAACCGCGTAGCAAAACGGATAGACCCGTTCCGCCTCCCATAATAACGATTTTCGGTTTCCTCTCTTTTCCCATCTCTTAATATCCCTTTCTCTTCTCCACATCACGATGAGATACATGAGTTGTATATTCTTGCTTCAAATGTTTCATTAAATATTCTGCAAGTGTAACGGATCGATGTTGCCCTCCTGTACATCCAATCGCAATAACAAGCTGACTTTTTCCTTCGCGCTTATAATGCGGAAGCATAAAGGAAATAAGGTCTGTTAACTTCTCTAAAAACTTGTGCG
The DNA here is from genome assembly GCF_036963045.1 of Bacillus sp. JJ864. Classification (NCBI taxonomy): domain Bacteria; kingdom Bacillati; phylum Bacillota; class Bacilli; order Caryophanales; family Bacillaceae; genus Bacillus; species Bacillus sp. JJ864. The sequence continues at coordinate 28,893 of NZ_JBALLY010000020.1, forward strand.
TTTCGTTAAATTTCAGCACATATGACGATACTTCCTCGTCAAGACCTGTTAATGGCTTCATATGTGGAATATAGTATGGATTTGGTAAAAAACGAACATCAAATACTAAATCAGCATCAATTGGAATACCATATTTAAATCCAAATGACATTACGTTTACACGAAATGCTTGTTCACCCTCAGTTGAAAATAATTGAATGATCTTTTCTCTTAGCTCTTTCGGCTTTAATTCCGACGTATCAAGTACAATATTCGCACGCGCCTTCATATCTGTTAATAACGAACGCTCAGCTTCTATTCCTTTTAACGGAAGACCCGTTAGAGCAAGTGGATGTGAACGCCTTGTTTCTTTATAACGAGTTACAAGTGTACTATCTTTTGCATCCAAGAATAAAATATGCGGAATAATCCATGTGCGTTCTGTTAAATCGTCAAGCGCTCCCCATAAATGATCAAAGAACTCTCGGCCACGTAAATCAATACCGAGCGCTACTTTATTCATTTTCCCTTTCGAGTCTGCCATTAATTCAACAAACTTCGGCAACAACATAGGCGGTAAATTATCCACGCAAAAATATCCTAGATCTTCAAAGCTTTGCAAGGCAACCGTTTTTCCTGCTCCAGACATTCCTGTAATAATAACCATTTTAATATCATTATGCGCGTCCATCATATCCCCCCTCATGGTTTAACTCGGATCTAACCGATACGAAAGTAATTCAAAATCTGGTGTATATACAAATGTACCGTAAATAATACCATTTCCTTTAATTAAATAATCAATAATATGATAATCTCCCGGTGCCATTGGCAACTCATCAATCTTATCAAATGTATGCCAACCTATTATCCCTTCTTCGCTTTGCAGTTTATTTTCTCCTGCAAAATCTGTCGCTAAGAAAGAAAACATCATCCATTCGGAAACAACCTTGTCTCCTTCTTGGATTACGAAAGTAAAGACACCTTTTAATGCTGGATTTTTCAAATAAATACCCGTTTCTTCGCGATATTCGCGAACAACCGATTCTCTTACCGTTTCCCCGCGCTCCATTTTACCCCCTGGAGCAACCCACCAATTTCGACGAGGCTTTTGTAATAGAAGAACTTCATTATCCTTAATTAACACACAGTTTGTCACTCTTTGCAAACTTCCTCACCTCAGCTACTAACGGAGAAATCCCCATTATATACTTCCTTCATTATACTATCAAATACAGTTTGTCACAACGAAGGAACCCCATGTCTAAAGCAAATGAAAAAAGATGACGGAAGAATATTCCCATCATCTTATAGTAAAAAATCTCATAATTATTGATCATCCACAATAATATATGCTGTTCTTATTGGCCCATGCACTCCTACGACAAGATTCATTTCAATATCTGCACTGTTTGACGGACCAGAGATAAAATTCAAACAAGATGGAGGGGCTTCACCCTCAACATTTTGATGATGAATCATCTTTGTAGCTTGTGTTAACCTGGGGACAATCGTGCTTTTCGGGACAATGGCAATATACGATTCTGGAAGAAGACTGACGTGTCTGCCTTTCATTCCATCATTATATAAAACGACGGTTCCTGATTCCGCAAGAGTAATATCACAAAATGTAATTCCAAGATTAGCTGTTTTCGCGAATTCAATACTCTCTTCCTTATGGGCTAAATCCCATTTGTGAAAATGCATTGCCCCTTCATTTGTAAAAGTATTACTAAGATTATATTCATCAAACCGTTCATCATTTGAATAAATAACAGATTTGATATTCCATTCATTCATAAAGGAGTGTAATGTTTCTGCAAGATTAGCCTTGTTTGTTCTCAGGACTTCTGTATGAATCGTTTCACAATGTTCCATCAACTGCAATACAAGCTCATCCTTCGTTAATCCGTCAAAAACGCTCCATTGCGGAGAAACAGACCAGCTCGGTTTTTCTACGGTTTCCGGACGTTTTCTCCCAAGTCTTTCTGATAGCTTAGCTAAAAATGTTTCGCGATTTTGAATGGCCATTATCGATCCTCCCTTGACCGCTTTTCAAACCAATCTCTAAACAGTTGTTTTTTCGGAGCTGGAAAGTCTCTTGCTTCTGTCCAAGCTTTTAACGGTCCTACCCCGCGCTCAATTTTATCTCCTTTTGTAAAAGGCTTTAATGCATACGGAGCTGTCCTCGCCGCTAACGAGAATGACCTCGAACTCTTCACCATTTTTTCAAAGCCCTTCATCGCCATATCCCAAGCTACAGGAGACTTTTTCGCTTCCTCTACAATCTGCCTACGATGCTGAATTAATAATTCATGTAAAGGTATTTTTACCGGACATGCTTCCGTACAAGCGCCGCAAAGGCTAGATGCATAAGGTAAATCCTTGTATTCATCATATCCGCCTAAAAGCGGTGTCAATACAGCACCAATTGGCCCTGGATAGATTGAGCCGTATGCATGCCCTCCGATATGACGATATACTGGACACACATTAATACATGCCGCACAGCGAATACACTGCAAAACACTTTGAAACTCTGTTCCTAAAATATTAGAACGGCCGTTATCAACAATTACTAAATGAAATTCCTCTGGTCCATCTGTCCCCCCAGGTTCCGTTAAACCAGTAATATAACTTGTTAACTTTTGCCCGACAGAACTTCGGCACAGAAGCGTTACTAAAATATCAAGCTCTTCCCATGTTGGGACAATCCGCTCCATTCCCATCACGGTAATTAACGTTTTCGGAATGGTCGTAACTAATCTGGCATTCCCTTCATTCGCTACAATTGAAATAGACCCGGACTCCGCAACAGCAAAATTACATCCCGTCACACCTACATCCGCTGTTAAAAAATCATTACGCAAATAGTTCCGGACAAACCTCGCCATCTTTTCAGGATCAGCTGTTCCGGTATAGCCTATTTTTTCTTTAAACAACTCGCAAATGCTTTCTTTATCTTTATGAAGACACGGAACAACGATATGTGATGGTGGATCATGATCATTAATTTGTAAAATAAATTCCGCTAGGTCCGTTTCTAATACTTCCCCTCCAACTTCTTCAATTGCTTCATTTAGACTGATTTCTTCCGTTACCATCGATTTTGACTTTACAATTTTTTTCGCGTTTTTCTTTTTTATAATCCCTTTTACATATTCCCTTGCATCTTCAGCAGTCTCTGCGAAATACACAGAACCACCATTTTGCTCAATCTTTTCCGTGAGTTGATATAAATAATAATCAAGATTTTCTAATGTATGCTTTCGGATCTCTTCTCCTAGAGAACGCCATTCTTCCCAATTTCCAAGACTCTCAGTCGCTTTTAACTTCTTACTTCTAAGACCATCTTGCGCTTTCTTAACTGCATTTCTCATAAATTGATCTCCGATACCTGTTTCAGCACGTTTATGAAAAGGATCGTTCCCAATTTTCATTCCCATTTTTAGATCCCCTCTCTATCCTCATTTAATACTTGCGCAATATGCTTCACTTCAATTGGATAACCATGACGGGTTAATCGGCCTTTTATATTCATTAAACAGCTACAATCCATCCCGATTAACACTTCCGCACCCGTTTCCATAATATGCTTCACTTTTTCCTCAACCATTTCCTCAGAGATTTCCGCCATCTTCACTGCGAATGTACCGCCGAATCCACAGCAATCATAATTGTGAGACAACGGAACGACTTCCAGCCCTTTTACATGTTTTAATAATGTTTGAGGAGGCTCTTTAATATTCATTAACCGGCTCATATGACAAGATGTATGAACAGTTGCTTTTTTATGAAGCTTTGCTCCTAAATCTTCTTTACCTAACACTTCTACAATGAACTGTGTAAATTCATATGTTTTTTTTGCAAGTTCCGTAGCTTTTTCGCGCCATTCTGTTTCACTTTCAGAAAATAAACTCGAAAACTCGTGAACCATCATAACGCAAGAGCCTGATGGTGCCACAACATATTCTGAACCAGCAAACGCTTCAATCATATGCTTTGCAGCCGTTTTCGTTTCCTTCTGATATCCGCTATTATAAGCAGGCTGACCACAGCAAGTTTGTTTTTTAGGAAAGTCGACTTCACAGCCTAAATCTTCAAGAATCTCAACAACATCTTTTCCTACTTCTGGATAAAAGACATCAGCAAGACAAGTAATAAATACCGACACTTTCATATAGACACCTCCAAATAGGTTCTTCGTCCCCACCTATCTTCTTCTCTTTTTTGTGACAAGGGACTTACTGTTTGCGAATGGCGGAGTAAACTAGAAAAATAAAAGCAATAATTCTTTTCATTTTTTGACATAGAAGTCACTGCTTTTCTCCTAAGTTCTATGTCATTTTTTTACTTATGTATAAGCTCAAATAACTTCTTTAAATCTACCTCTTCTGCATATTATTGGTAAAAAATACAAAAAATATTAATACAAATAATAACTAATCTTTTTCCGACATAGAAGTTGATACTATGCAGAATACACCATGCCCTCCACTCGCTTTCTCCCTTTGTTTTAAGCATCTCATGTGGCAGAAAAAGGCCCTGACCGCCTCTATGCACGGCCAGTTGCTCTCGTCTCCTCCCTTAAAAAGAAAGGATTTAAGCTTTTACAAGCAAACAAAAAAATAAGTGATTGAGGGCTATCCCTCAATCACTTATTTCTTACTAAAATATGATACAATCGCAAATCCTAAAATAAATGTAATAATAGAACTTACAATCGATATACCACCTGTTGGAATACCAGGAAACACAACTGCAATTGATCCAATCACAAGTCCGATAATTGCCGCAAATGTTGCGCTCTTATAATGCGTTAATAAATAGCTAATTCCTTTACTACTCACAACGAATCCTACCATAACCCCCGCACCAATTACCACAATTAATGGAAGATTCAATGTTGTTAAAGCTTGAATCGCTGTCGGATACACGCCAATGATTAATAAAATAAATGATCCGCTAATCCCTGGAAGCAGCATAGCCATACTAGCCATCCAGCCTGCCAAGAATAGCCCCATCGTATTTAAAATTGTTAACGTCGTAATTGGATCTGCCGCTTTATCCGGCTTAAAAAATGCAGTTACCGCTACAAGAGCTGCTGCAACAAACAATATAATAATATGGCCTACTTTAAATTCTTCTTTCGCATTGGCTTCCTTCATTAACATTGGTATAATGCTCAAGATTAAACCAATGAAGAAAAACTGTGTTGGCCCATAATGATTTTCCAGTAAATACTTAATTACATGACTTAACGTCAAAAATGCTGCCGCTACACCAGAAGCAAGCGGAATTAAAAATCCTAAATGTTTCTTCCACTCACGACTAAAGAAGCCGCTAATTGCAGCAAGTAGTTGCTCATAAATCCCAAGTACAACGGCAATCGTACCACCGCTCACACCAGGAATTAAATCGCTAACACCCATACAAAACCCACGATATACATTACGCCATTCCATCTTCTACACATTCCTCATTTCTTTTGAACATTTTTTCACAAATTAAAGTATAACAACAAATACAAAAGAGCACGAACAGAATGACCTAATATATATGACATCTCTATAACAATTCAGGCTTTGAAATCCTATATAAATTGCTGTACGCTATCGCGTTGGGGCGCTACTCGTGTGTCGAATATGGTCGAAGGGTCTTTATATCGTGTCGAACCGCCGATATATTGTGCCAAACCGTCGATATATTGAAAAAGTCGCCGATAAGTTGCACCGAACCGTCGATATATTGAAAAAGTCGCCGATAAGTTGCACCAAACCGTCGATATATCGAAAAAGTCGCCGATAAACGAAAAAGAAGCTACCTCAGTAAAGGCAACTTCTCTTCTCGGGTTATTATTTTTCTACTTTTAATTCTTCTAATAGGCATTCCACGTAATGCTGTGCACTTTGCGCTGCAATACTTCCATCACCTGTTGCTGTTACAATTTGACGAAGCATTTTTTCACGAATGTCACCAGCTGCGAAAATACCAGGAACTTTTGTTTCCATACGTTCATTTGTTTCAATATAACCATTTTCATTTGTAATACCTAACTCTACAAATGGTTTAGAAAGTGGTAACATACCAACATAAATAAATACGCCTTCTGCTTTAAACTCTTGTTCTTCACCACTATTTACATCTACAAGTGTTACGCTGCCTACTTTTCCGTTTGCTTCATTAATTTCTTTTACAGTGTGGTTCCAAATAAAATCAACTTTTTCATTTTGGAAAGCACGGTCCTGTAAAATCTTTTGTGCACGCAATTGGTCACGGCGATGAACAATCGTTACTTTCGTTGCAAAGCGTGTTAAATACACACCCTCTTCAACAGCTGAGTCACCGCCACCGATAACAACAAGCTCTTTCCCTTTAAAGAATGCACCGTCACATACTGCGCAGTATGATACGCCGCGTCCGCCAAGTTCTTTCTCGCCTGGTACACCAATTTTCTTATATTCCGCACCGCTCGCTACAATAATGGCACGTGCTTTATATTCTTTCTTTCCAGCGATTACTGTTTTATATTCTTTTCCATCAATAACTTGTTTTACATCACCATATGCATATTCTGCACCGAATTTCTTCGCATGTTCAAACATTTTATTTGATAAGTCTGGTCCTAAAATATGATCATAACCTGGATAGTTTTCTACTTCTTCTGTATTTGCCATTTGTCCGCCCGGAATGCCGCGCTCTAGCATTAACGTACTTAAATTTGATCGAGATGTATACACAGCTGCGGTCATTCCTGCTGGGCCAGCTCCGATAATAATTACATCATAAATTTTTTCTTCTGCCATATTTTTCATCTCCTTTTCTTATCGCTCTTGTAATACCCTCATTATACTGTCGGCAATGTTTTTTTCCCAATGATTTGCTTGCTCTTATGCGTGCACACATCTAACTGCTTGCACATACTTTCGTACAGTTGCTACCGATACATTATATATATTCCCGAGCTCTGCCTGCGTCAATTTATCGTGACATTCGCCTCTTACAATATATTCAACTGCCGCTGACCAGCCATATACATTTGTAAACGCCGTTCCGCTCGTGTATAAGCGTATAAATGTACAAAACCAAAGATGTAAACACTCTTCAATCAGCTCATCATCTTTTTTAGTATAGTTGTATAAAGCATCTGCAATGTGAACACATTGTTCAAACGGCTGAAGCCCTTGCGGAATACTTTTATGACTATTAATTAAAAAGAAATAGTGCGCGAGTTGTGATACGATCGGAACACGCTTAGGAGATTGCATTACATCAAAGAAAAAGCCGATTTTGTCTGGTGTTGTCAACTCATTCATTAAATATAAAGCCAGCATTTGTTCTTCTAACGTTTCACTTTGCTGAAATGATTGTTGCAGTTCTCGAAATAAAATATTTTGGCCTTCATCTGCTAAATTAATAGCATTCCAAGGCTCCTTTCCTTTTTTATCAGGATGTAACTCCACGACGTGCGTCCACATTTTCTCTGCTGTTTGTTCATCGTTTACCATGTAAGCAGAATATGCAAACCAATAATAAAAACTAACATCACCTTCGTAACCTTGACGCTTTAAAACTTTTAACCATTTATATGCGCTTTCGAAACGACCAATTGTCGCAAATGTTGTCCCTAGCTTCACACGATGTTCAAATGACATCGGATACACTGTCTCCAATTGCTCTGCTAACTTTTCTACTTGCTTATATTCCCCAATAGAATATAGAAAAATAAGCGTATTACATAAGGCATGAATATTCCCTGGATTCTTCTCTAAAATGAGCTCTGTCATTTTCAATGCTTGATCAACATTGCCAAGCTGAAAATGAGCAATTGCTAAATTATTATGTGCCGACCAAAATTCCGGATATTCCGTTATAACGCCTTCAAGCGTAGCAATTGCTTCTTCTAATTGACCGTTCCGAATATAATGATTTGCTTGCTCTTGCATCACAATTAATCCATCTTCATCTTCAAGTTCCGGTGCATCCATTTCTTCTTCTTCAATAATCTCTAAAAGTTCCATCGTTTCTTCAATAAATTCTTTGTCCGTCGCAACTTCTAAATACCGCTCTGCATACTTTTTTGCTTGTTGGAATAGACCAAGATACGCATAATTATTTGCCATAAAATAATAGCATTCTTCTATTTGTTCACCCGTACGAACAATTTGTAAAAAAATTTGATTCGACTCGTGATAATCTCCCACTTCTGATAATGCCGATGCTAATTGACATAAAATAAACGGCTCTTTCTGACTTTGTGCCGCTCTTTTAAAATATTTAATTGCATCGTCTAAATGATGGTTGCGATAAGCCTTCATTCCTTTATCATAAAAGAAATCGGCTAATTGATTAAAAGAAATAACTTGTCCGTTATCTTTATGAATTTCTTGATTTTTCCCCATAGATCCTCCATTAGTTCATTCTTCTATCTATAAGTATAAACGATTCTTCTAAAAACAAAACAGTATATTATACGCAAATATTTCCTTTTCATTCCCGAAAAGAAAAGGAAAATGTTACATTTCTAACATTTCCCTTTTCTCGCTGCCATTTCCTCTTTCGTATAAATAACACGCATCGGATTTCCACCAACGAAAGCACCGCTCGGTACATCACGATGAACAAGTGTACCCGCTGAAACAATCGCTCCATCTCCAATGACAATCCCCGGTAAAATAGTCGAATTTGCTCCAATCATTACTTCGTCTCCAATGATAATTTCACCAAGGCGATATTCTGTAATTAAATATTCATGAGCTAATAATGTTGTATTATAACCAATAATCGAATTACGCCCAACCGTAATTTTCTCTGGAAACATAATATCTGGCATAACCATAAGGGCAAAAGAAGTTTGCTCTCCAATTTTCATTCGCAAAAATGTGCAATATAACCAGTTTTTCATCCGTAAAAACGGAGTATAACGCGCAATTTGAATGACAATGAAGTTTTTCATCACTTTCCAAAATGAAACGGTCTTATATACGTTCCATAATGAATTTGCTCCTGACACAGGATAGCGTGTTGTCCGTCGCACCATTCTCTCTCCTTGTCAGCCTAGTTCATGAGGCAAGATCGTTAACAAGTCACTCATTTTTTCTAACATATAATCCGGTTTATAAGACTCTAAGTATTCGCGTCCTTTAATTGTCCATGCAACAGCTGCTGTCTTCACGTCAGCATTTTGTCCGCCGACAATATCGTGATGATTGTCTCCTACCATTAACGCTTCTTCCGGCTTTGCCTCTAATAATTGCAACGCTCTTTGAATCGGCTCTGGATGCGGCTTCACATGCTCTACATCATCAATTGTCACCACAACATCAAAAAACTGTTTTAATTTCGATAACTTTAATCCCATTTCGACAGTTTGGCGCGCCTTCGTTGTTACAATCCCAACCTTATAACCTTTCTTTCGAAGCTCCTGGACAGTTTCATACACTGTTTCATACTCTTCTACTAACTCATCATGATGTTCATGATTAAAGTTACGGTAACATTGAATGAGTTCTTCAACTCGGTTTTCATCAATTTTACTGAATGTATCATGCAATGATGGACCAATAAACGGCAGTACATCTTCACGCTTATACTGATTTGGATAGTACTTTTCTAAAGTATATAAAAATGAAGAGATAATAAGTTCGTTTGTATTAATCAACGTTCCATCCAAATCAAATAACACTGTATTGATGTTCATCTTTTCCACGCCCTTAGTTGTTGTATGATAAAGTGAAACTTCCATTCGAAGTTGCTTTTTCCTTCGAATGGTTAGCCCGCCCAATCGGGCTCTTACAAGCAGTTCCTCTTCTTCGCTTACTGCTTGCTAGAGCGGGATATGAAAAGAAGCAGCGCCGCATGTATGACGCTACTTTTTTCTCATTCACCACTGAAATTCTATCATTATTTTTCTGAATACCGTTTATCCGCATACCCCATTTTGCGTCTCACAACAACAAAAATGATAGAGACAAGAATTAAGACAATGGATACGACTTGTGCAATGCGAAGCGGACCAAGCATTAAACTATCTGTACGCAATCCTTCTACAAAGAAACGACCGATAGAGTACCAAGTTAAATATGTAAAAAATAGTTCTCCGCGGCGTAAATTTGCTTTCCGAAGAAATAGAAGTAAAATAACCCCAACAAAATTCCATAGTGATTCATATAAAAATGTTGGATGGTAATATACACCATCAATATACATTTGATTCACAATAAACTGCGGTAAATGTAAACTTTCAAGAAATTGACGCGTTACCTCACCGCCATGAGCTTCTTGGTTCATAAAGTTGCCCCAGCGGCCAATCGCTTGTCCAAGTAAAATACTTGGCGCTGCAATATCTGCTAGCTTCCAAAAAGATAGACCGCGTACTTTTGCAAATACAATTCCGGTAAGAACCGCACCAATTAATCCGCCATGAATCGCTAAACCGCCTTGACGAATGTTAATAATTTGACTCGGGTTTTGGGAATAATAGTCCCATTCGAAAATAACATAGTATGCACGTGCACAAATGATTGCAATCGGCACTGCAATTAGGACCAAATCAATAAACGTATCTTTCGGAATACCGAGACGCTCTCCTTCGCGGGTTGCAAGCCATAATCCAAGCAACACAGCCGTACCAATAATGACACCATACCAATAAATTGGAAACGGCCCAAGCTGAATTGCCACGCGATCAAGCTGCGGTACAGACCCTAACAGCATATTCTCCACTCCCTTTCTATTCCACTAATGGAAGCTTCACTTATATTTAATTTTGATCTCCTAGTTCAATCGCGCTCATAAGACGCTCTGAAAATTGTTGCGCTGCATTGACGCCCATACGTTTTAAACGGAAGTTCATCGCTGCTACTTCAATAATGACAGCTAAGTTTCGACCTGGTCGTACTGGTAGGGTAATCTTTGTAATATCTGTATCAATAATTTTCATTTTTTCTTCATCTAAGCCAAGGCGATCATAGTTCTTCTTTTGATCCCAAATCTCAAGATTAATCACAAGTGAAATACGTTTATGATTACGCACTGCACCTGCACCAAATAACGTCATAACGTTAATAATGCCAAGTCCACGAATTTCAAGTAAATGCTCAATTAACTCCGGTGAACTTCCAACTAGTGTATCGTCATCTTCTTGGCGAATTTCTACACTATCATCAGCAACAAGACGATGTCCGCGCTTCACAAGCTCAAGTGCTGTTTCACTTTTCCCGACACCACTTTGTCCTGTAATCATTACACCGACGCCATAAATATCAACTAATACACCGTGAATGGCTGTTGTTGGCGCCAATTTACTTTCTAAATAGTTCGTCAAACGGCTTGATAAACGTGTCGTTTTTAACGGTGAACATAATATCGGCACGCCGGTCTGACGAGATGCTTGCATTAAGTCCTCTGGTACATCCTGACCGCGCGTTACGATAATGCACGGTGTTTCTTCTGTACAAAGCGCTTGCATGCGCATTTTCTTTTGTTCAACTGTTAACGTATCAAAAAAAGTAAGCTCGGTTTTCCCAAGAAGCTGCACACGATCAGCCGGATAATATGTAAAAAATCCCGCCATTTCAATTCCAGGGCGTGATAAATCACTTGTATCAATGGGACGATGAATTCCTTCCTCACCACTTACTAATTCTAACTGAAAATGTTCAATTAAATCTTTCGTACGAACTTTTGGCATATATAAACCTCCACGTTGCGGAATGTATCTAGGCAGTGTACTACCACTCTACCCGCTATTGTACCATTTTTTACTTAAAACAAGAAATACGGTTTCTTTTGAAAAAGAAAAAAACATTCCACGCTTTGCGCAAAATGTTTTACGTTTTGTCGGATACTTTCTGCCGTCCGATTAGTCTTTCTCATATAACGGTTCAATGATCACTTTCTCAATTAACATATTTAAAATTGAAATAAAGATCGCTGCCATAATTGCTGCGCCAAATCCGGATAAATTAAACGCATCACCAAGTATCGAATCTGTAATTTCTAGCGTAATTGCATTAATAACGATTAAAAAGAATCCAAATGTTAACACAGTAATTGGCAGCGTAATTAAAATTAATAACGGTTTAACAAACACATTTAAAAGAGACAAAATAATGCTTGCAATCACTGCTGTTTGTATATTCGCTATTTCAAACGCACCTGGTGCAAATATTTTGAGAAGACCTGATACAACAATTAGCACAATACTGTTTACAATAAGTGATAAAATCAATCTCATGTTCTTTACACTTCCTTTTCACTAGGGACAATGAATACTCAAACTACATATATAAATGCAAATTGAAAAAACGACATAAAAACTCCCTTTTTTATAGGGGAGGGCGAGAGCGTCTGGCCGCGCATAGGAGCGGTCAGGGCCTTTTCCTGCCACATACCAAGTTTGAAACAAAAGGAGCAGGCCAGTAGCCGGCATGATGTATTCTGCATAGCAGCGATTTGTGTGTTAAAAAATCAAAGTGGATTTATATATACTAACAATAATACGTTAACTCTTCCCAAAATACCAAGAACAAATGAAACTGCATATAAGATTCTTCTTACAGACAATCCTTTACTCATTCGCAAGCAACTGTACACCTTTCACAATATTCCAGATAAAAATAACAAGGTTCACAAATCCAAATAACAACAGTGCAATAAGCACCATCACACCAATTTGTTCTGGTGTGTTCATCACAAATCCAAGTAGAAAAACGAGAAATAAACAAAAGAACGGTAATAAATGCGAAATGAGTGCTTTCTTTGCATGAGATTTCACTTCTTCATGAGGAACAACAAAGTACACAATGATTGGAAATAATAACGGAGCCACAAAAATACTAAAATAACAACAAGAGGCTAACACCTTTTCGATAGAATCCACATCCTCATCTCCTTTGGATGCATATAGCAGAAAACATGTAACAGAAAAGCATCGCCTCTCTGTTACATGTTCCTTTACTGTGTTAATTCTACTTCCTTCACTTTTTCTTTCATACGTGCTGTATCACGTTCTAAAACACCTTTTAAATACTTACCTGTGTAAGAACGTTCTTCTTTCACAACTTGCTCCGGCGTACCTGTCGTAACAATTTGTCCGCCCTTATCTCCGCCTTCAGGACCAAGGTCAATCAAATAATCCGCCGTTTTAATGACATCTAAGTTATGTTCAATAACAAGTACCGTTTCACCATTATCAACAAGACGCTGCAGCACTTTTAATAGACGAGCAATATCATGTGCATGAAGCCCCGTTGTCGGTTCATCTAAAATGTACAACGTGCGGCCTGTTGAACGGCGGTGCAGCTCAGATGCTAACTTCACGCGCTGCGCTTCTCCGCCCGATAACGTCGTTGCCGGCTGACCGAGCTTCATATAACCAAGCCCTACATCCACAAGCGTTTGGAGCTTACGTTTAATTTTCGGGATATTCGCAAAGAACTCTACCCCATCTTCAATTGTCATCTCTAACACGTCAGAAATATTTTTATCTTTATATTTTACTTCCAATGTTTCACGATTATAACGTTTTCCATGACAAACTTCACACGGAACATACACATCTGGTAAGAAGTGCATTTCAATTTTAATAATCCCATCACCGCGGCACGCCTCGCAGCGGCCACCTTTCACGTTAAAGCTAAAACGTCCTTTTTGATAACCGCGGACCTTTGCTTCATTCGTCTGTGCAAACACATCACGAATATCATCAAACACACCTGTATATGTCGCTGGGTTAGAACGCGGCGTACGCCCAATTGGTGATTGATCAATATCAATTACCTTGTCTAAATGCTCAAGGCCCTTAATTTCCTTATGCATACCAGGCTTACTCTTCGATTTATATAGTTTTTGAGCCACTGCTTTATATAGCACTTCATTAATTAATGTACTTTTCCCTGAACCAGATACACCCGTTACAGCAACAAATGTGCCAAGCGGGAATGACATCTTCGCATTTTTTAAGTTATTTTCCTTCGCCCCAATAACCTCAATCTTACGCCCATCACCTTTGCGGCGCTCCAGCGGAACTGGAATAAACTTTTTACCGGATAAGTATTGTCCTGTTAACGAATTGTCATCCTGCATTACTTCTTGCGGCGTCCCAGCTGAAACGACTTGCCCACCGTGAATACCTGCACCAGGACCAATGTCTAATAAATAATCCGCAGCCATCATTGTATCTTCATCATGCTCAACTACAATAAGCGTGTTTCCTAAATCACGCATATTTTTCAGTGTTTGAATTAAGCGATCGTTATCACGCTGATGTAAACCGATAGAAGGTTCATCAAGAATATATAATACGCCCGTTAAGCTCGAGCCGATTTGCGTCGCTAAGCGAATACGCTGCGCTTCTCCGCCCGATAATGTTCCAGCTGCACGGCTAAGCGTTAAATAATCAAGTCCCACGTTAATTAAGAAGCTAAGACGCTCTTTAATTTCACGCAAAATAAGTTTCGCAATACTTTGTTGCTTTTCCGTTAATTCGATATTTGTAAAGAACTCGTGCGCGTCTTGCACAGAAAACTGCGCGACTTCAGCAATCGTTTTTCCACCTACAAAAATAGCTAAGGTTTCTGGCTTCAAACGAGCGCCTTTACATTTCGGACAAGCTTGCTGCGCCATATATTTTTCCATTTGCTCACGAATATAATCAGAGCTCGTTTCTCGGTAACGACGCTCAATGTTCGGAATGACACCTTCAAAAACAATCTCGCCTTCCTTCACTTGACCAAAGTCATTCACATAACGGAAATACACTTTTTCATCTCCGCTTCCGTATAACACCTTTTCAAACAAATGCTTCGGAATATCTTTTACCGGTGCATCCATATCAATGCCATAATGGTTACAAACAGACTTTAGCAACTGCGGATAATATTGCGAACTTGACGGTTCCCAAGGTGCAATTGCATGATCGTTTAATGATAAATCCCAGTTTGGAATGACTAAATCAAGATCTACTTCTAACTTTGAACCAAGACCATCACAAGACGGACAAGCACCGAACGGACTGTTGAAAGAAAACATGCGCGGCTCAAGTTCACCAATAGAAAATCCGCAATATGGACAAGCGTGATGCTCACTAAACAGCAACTCTTCTTCTCCAATCACATCAATTAAAACGCGGCCTTCACCAAGCTTCAAAGCCGTTTCTAAGGAATCGGCAAGGCGACCGGCAATTCCTTCTTTCACTACAATACGGTCAATCACAACTTCAATGGAATGTTTTTTATTTTTATCTAGCGTAATTTCTTCCGATACATCAAGCATTTCTCCATCAACGCGAACGCGGACATACCCTTGCTTTTTAATATCTTCTAATAATTTCACATGCGCACCTTTACGACCTGATACAATCGGCGCGAGCACTTGTAGCTTCGTACGTTCTGGATATTCTAAAATACGATCTACCATTTGCTCAACTGTTTGCGATGTAATTTCAATGCCATGATTTGGACAAATCGGCGTTCCGACACGCGCAAATAATAAACGTAAATAATCGTAAATCTCCGTCACCGTTCCAACTGTTGAACGCGGATTGCGGCTCGTCGTTTTTTGGTCAATTGAAATGGCCGGTGATAACCCTTCAATTGCATCGACATCCGGTTTATCCATTTGCCCTAAAAATTGCCGCGCATACGCCGATAGCGATTCTACGTACCGGCGCTGTCCTTCTGCATAAATCGTATCAAACGCTAACGACGATTTCCCTGAACCAGATAGCCCTGTTACAACAACAAGCTGATTTCTCGGAATGGTGACATCTATATTTTTTAAGTTGTGGGCTCTCGCACCTTTTACAACGATAAAATCTTTACCCATTGTCTTCACCCTTCTGCTTTTAATTCTAATAATAGATCACGAAGCTCAGCTGCCCGCTCAAAATCAAGCGCTTTTGCAGCTTCCTTCATTTCGGCTTCCATTTTTGCAATTACATTTTCTCGTTCTTTTTTCGTCATTTTCTTAGACGATAGCGGCGCTGCTTCATACGTTTCAGTATCTTCAGCAGCCATCGTTGCACGAATCACGTCGCGCACCTCTTTTTGAATTGTTTTTGGTACAATTCCGTGCTTTTCATTATGTGCTTCTTGAATTTGACGACGACGCTTCGTTTCTTCAATTGCGATTCCCATCGATTTTGTAATTCGGTCAGCATACATTACAACATGACCGTTTGCATTACGAGCTGCGCGGCCAATCGTCTGAATAAGCGAGCGCTCCGAACGAAGAAATCCTTCTTTATCCGCATCTAAAATAGCTACGAGCGACACTTCTGGAATATCGAGTCCTTCTCGAAGTAAGTTAATACCGACAAGCACATCGAACTTGCCAAGACGAAGATCGCGAATAATTTCAATCCGCTCTAACGTTTTAATTTCAGAATGAAGATAGTTTACTTTAATCCCAACATCTTTTAAATAATCTGTTAAATCCTCTGACATTTTCTTCGTTAATGTCGTAATTAATACACGCTCATTTTTCGCGATCCGCTCTTGGATCTCTCCTAGTAAATCATCAATTTGCCCTTCAATTGGCCTTACATCAATTTCCGGATCTAATAGCCCTGTTGGACGAATAATTTGTTCTGCCACTTCCGGTGAATGTTCAAGTTCATATAGACCCGGCGTCGCTGATACATACACAACTTGATTCGTTTTCTCTTCAAACTCTTCAAACATAAGCGGTCTGTTATCGAGCGCTGATGGCAGGCGGAATCCATGATCAACAAGCACTTGCTTACGTGCCTGATCTCCGTTATACATCGCTCTTACTTGCGGCACTGATACATGCGACTCATCCATTACGATAAGAAAATCTTTCGGAAAATAATCTATTAATGTATATGGTGTTGAACCAGCAGGGCGGAGCGTCAAATGACGGGAGTAGTTCTCAATTCCAGAACAAAAGCCCATCTCACGCATCATTTCTAAATCGTAACGTGTCCGCTGCTCTATCCGCTGCGCTTCTAACAATTTACCGTTATCATTTAATTCTTTTAAGCGTTCTTCTAATTCTTTTTCAATATTTTCAATGGCAACTTTCATTTTTTCTTCGCGTGTAACGAAGTGAGATGCCGGAAAGATTGCCACATGCTCACGTTCTGCTAATACTTCACCTGTTAATGCATTTACTTCCCTGATGCGATCAATTTCATCGCCGAAAAATTCAATTCGGATACAGTGCTCATCAAGAGATGCTGGGAAGATTTCAACTACATCACCGCGCACGCGAAACGTCCCGCGCTGGAAGTCAATATCATTACGGCCATACTGCACATCAACAAGTTCACGAAGCAATTGATTGCGATCTTTCTCCATACCAACGCGTAAAGAGACAACAAGCTCACTATATTCTTCTGGGGAACCTAAACCGTAAATACAAGACACACTGGCTACAATAATGACATCATCTCTTTCAAATAAAGCCGACGTCGCTGAGTGACGCAATTTATCAATCTCATCATTAATTTTTGCGTCTTTTTCAATAAATGTATCGGTTTGTGGTACATATGCTTCCGGTTGATAATAGTCGTAGTAACTAACAAAATATTCAACTGCATTGTTCGGAAAGAAATCTTTGAGCTCACTGTATAGCTGTCCTGCTAACGTTTTATTATGAGCCATTACAAGTGTTGGCTTCTTCACTTCTTTAATGACATTTGATATCGTAAATGTCTTACCCGTCCCTGTCGCTCCAAGCAACACTTGATGTTTCTTACCATTTTTAATCCCAGCTACAAGCTGCTCTATCGCTCTTGGCTGATCACCTTGCGGGGAATACTCTGAGACAATTTCAAATTGATGTTCCAAATAAATCCGCCCTCCTCGTAAAAAATCTGTATTTTCATTTTAACACGAACGCTCATAAAAAAACCAAAAAAACGAACAAGCATTCGATAAATAATTCGACATGGAATTCTTCATTTTTTGTATAGGTAGAATTTTCTAAAAAATTTGTATTTACAACACCCACTTTTCATATTACAATACGTTTAAAGATTCGACATTATACGACAATTCGAACTTAAAGTTCAGAATATTTTAACAACTAGAGGGTGAGGGAGCTTATATGAATCTATTCCGAAAAAAATCGATTTCGGCACTGCTAGCACAATCACAGCAGAAAGGCA
Source organism: Bacillus sp. JJ864 (assembly GCF_036963045.1). Taxonomy (NCBI): domain Bacteria; kingdom Bacillati; phylum Bacillota; class Bacilli; order Caryophanales; family Bacillaceae; genus Bacillus; species Bacillus sp. JJ864. The sequence goes on from NZ_JBALLY010000020.1 coordinate 47,008, forward strand.
CTTCTTTAAAAAAGGAGCTAGGCGCATTTGATTTAACAATGTTAGGAGTCGGCGCTATTATTGGAACAGGTATTTTCGTTCTTACTGGCGTTGCAGCAGCAAAACATGCAGGACCAGCACTTATTTTATCGTTTATTTTATCCGGTTTAGCCTGTGTATTTGCGGCATTATGTTATTCCGAATTCGCTTCAACTGTACCGGTATCAGGTAGCGCGTACACTTACAGCTATGCAACATTTGGAGAAATCATTGCTTGGATTTTAGGTTGGGACTTAATTCTAGAATACGGCCTGGCATCCTCAGCCGTTGCATCTGGTTGGTCAGGATATTTCCAAGGATTATTATCTGGATTTGGTATTAAACTGCCGCACGCTTTAACAAGCGCTTATAATCCTGCGGCTGGCACATACGTAGACATACCAGCAATTTGTATTATTTTCATCATGACATTTTTATTAACAAGAGGCGCAAAAAAATCAGCTCGCTTCAATGCCATTATGGTAGCTATCAAAGTATTTGTTGTTCTTCTATTCATCGGCGTTGGTGCTTTCTATGTAAAACCTGAGAACTGGACGCCATTCATGCCTTTTGGCTTCTCTGGCGTAACTACCGGAGCAGCAACTGTATTCTTTGCTTATATCGGATTTGACGCTGTATCAACAGCTGCTGAAGAAGTAAAAAATCCACAGCGTAATATGCCAATTGGTATTATTGCTTCCTTAGCAATCTGCACAATCTTATATATCGTTGTTTCATTAGTATTAACAGGAATCGTTCCCTACAATCAATTAGACGTAAAGAATCCTGTTGCATTTGCTTTGCAATATATTCATCAAGATTGGGTTGCTGGACTTATCTCTTTAGGAGCAATTGCTGGGATTACAACAGTATTACTCGTTATGCTATATGGACAAACTCGTTTATTTTATGCAATGAGCCGTGATGGCTTACTGCCAAAAGCATTTTCTCGCGTAAACCAAAAAACGCAAACACCTGTTATGAACAGCTGGATTACAGCAGCTATGGTTGCTTTCTTTTCTGGATTCGTTCCATTAGACAAGCTAGCAGAATTAACAAACATCGGTACATTATTCGCATTCATCGTTGTATCAATCGGCGTTATCATCTTACGTAAAAAACAACCAGACCTGCCGCGTGCTTTTAAAGTGCCATTCGTACCATTGGTTCCGATCTTAGCGGTTCTATTCTGCGGATACTTAACATTACAGCTTCCCGCAACAACATGGATCGGCTTTGTCGTTTGGTTAATTATCGGATTAGTTGTATATTTCAGCTACGGTTATAAAAATAGTACGCTGCATAACAAACAAAAAGAAGATGTTGCATAAAGTGAAACTTCCTTCTGGGAGCGTTTTTTCCCAGAAGGTTAGTTGAACCAATCGGGCCCTTACAGACGGTTTGCCTCTCTTCCTTGCCTAACTTCTTACCGGATGTTTGGGCGGGATAAAGTGAAACTTCTATTCGGAGTTAGTTGAGTCAATCGCGCTCTAACAAGCAGGTCCTCTTCTTGTTGGAGCACGGTAACTAAAAAAGGTGTTGTCCTAACGAGACAACACCTCTTTTTTCTTTTTCGGAAAAAAAACGTAAGAGAGTGTAATCAGCGTATCTACACCGAAAACGATTCTCCACACTTTACTGACGCGATTCGCGGTTTCATTTAAAAATATATCGGCATCCCAGCTTGAAATGTTTTCAAGTGGCACCAATCCATATAGAAAGAAAAATACAATGTGCACACCTGCAAATACAAGAAAATGAATACCCCACTGTAACAACTCCTGCTTCGTATATGCCCAGCCTGTTAATTCTACTGGTTCTTCTATCATTGGAAGTGCTTCTCCCCGCCACTTTGCAATCGTTCGCTGCACACGTAGATCCAGCTTCCTTAAATCTTTCTTTCCATAAAAAACAGCGTACAACAAAATAATTACGATAATAATTTGAAATTGAGAAAACTTCCCGGTTTCATAATAATCAACGACACCTAATGTTAAAATAAATAATTCATTTAACAATAATACAATCCCTGCAATGAAACTTGCTTTACGTAGCTGAAAAGCATACCGTAACAGAAAGAAACTAATCGCTGAACTCCAAAACACAATTTCGGCGCCAATTAAAAATACCCAGCGATACTCGGTTAATATATTCATACTTTCTCCTCTCCCTCTATATACAATTCAAAAGCCGCATCCATATACTGCAAAAGCTCTTCCTCAATTGGATACATATTCATCCTTTGCGACTGCTCTTTTGACTTACGTACTTCCCACAATTTATCTAAAAACGATTCATCACCGTTTGCCATCTCCCGGCATTTCTCTAAAATGATTCCAGTAATCCCTTGTACTTCTGCATCACTTGGTGCTCTCTTCTTCTGCATGAACTGACGCATTCGCTTTAATAAAAGAATCCACTCTTGTACTTCTTCATTTTGCTCACTCATGTTTGGTAAATTTTTTAGCAGATGTTCTTCTTCCTCTGAAAATACTTGTTGCTAAAATAGCTGCCGCATTCGCGGGGACTGCTGTGAAAGCTGCATAAGCTCAAACATAATATCCCAATTTAGCTCGCCTTCTAACTCAGTAGAATACAAAACAGCTTGCAACATTTTCTCCATACGTGAAAACTTCTTCTGCTCTTCTCGTACGAACAGCAATTGCTTTTGCAAAACTTCCTTGAAATTTACACGCTCTGTTTCTAACATATTCGTAATCTCTTTTAGCGCGAACCCCATTTCTTTCAAAAACAAAATCTGCTGCAATTTCAATAAATCATGCTCACTATATAACCGGTGTCCCCCTTCCGTCTTTCCGCTTGGCTCTAATAAACCAATCTGATCATAATACCGAAGTGTCCTTACTGTAACACTTGTTTCCTTTGTTAATTGTTGAATAGAAATCATTTCTATCACCCTCTCATTTTTATTATAAAAGGTGACGTAACGTTAGTTTCAAGAGGATTTATAAAAATAAAGAGCTGTTTACATCTCAAGTCCTGTAAACAGCTCTTATAGAAAAAATTCTTATTCATCATCTTCAAGGTTTTTCAGCTTTCGCTTCTCCCAGGCACAAATCGCGAAAAAGATTGCACTACCAGTCGCCATAATCGGAAACGCCCAGCCTGTTTTCCCTTTCGTTATCATGTCATAAAATGCCCAAATTAACAGGGATGTACTATAAAACATACAGGTGTACCTGGAGGCTTTTCCTGTTATGTGCCATTCGTATTCATCGACTCGTCTTTTCATGAATCATTTCTCCTTCAAAGTCATTATTCATTCTCTTAGAAGTTATTAAATTAATTGCATACATCACACATCTTAATTTTTCAACATATAAATCGCTGCTGTGCAGAATACTTGCATTCTTACTACGCTCTATCTCTACTCCACTTTACGCTCGTTTTCCAAATGCTGTTGCAACAATAAAACTACCAACCATCAAAGCGCAGCAGATAAGAAACATTTCTTGTAGTGGTAACGTTTCTCTGCCGACCACTTTACTTATGCCAATGTAGAAAATGAGAATAATGAATGACATCATAAAAGAAATATTTAAGTATCTCTTTATATTGTCTTGTACCCGTTCATCAATCTCAGGGATTCCTTCACGTTCAAACTTTTTCTTTTTGTAATAAGCGTATAAAATCACAAATACAATCCCCAACACATTACTCAGTAATACAGGTATCTTCGGTATAGAAGAATCCATCATAAATAATAGAATATCCCCTATAGCCAACCCAAAAAAAGTCCCTATGTACAGTGATTTATAACTTCCCATCACAATCCCCCCTATTCCAACGTAAAAATCTCCTCCACACTCATCTTAAAATACTTCGCAATCTTAAGTGACAACTCCAAACTCGGATTGTAATGATGATTTTCAATCGCAACAATCGTTTGACGCGTCACTTGCATTGCTTTTGCCATCTCAACTTGCGTAATATGATTTTGCTTTCTTAATTCTTTAATTTTGTTTTGTACACCCATGGAATCCACCTTCAAAAAGTAAAGATATCTTTACTTTTATTATAAATATTTCCCATAACAAGTAAAGATATCTTTACAAAATTCCCAATAAAAAAGGACTTGCCCAGCAAGCCCTCTACACAAAATGCAACACATACACAAGCGTATATCCAAGAACAGAAAGTAATACCGATCCAATTAACCCTGCAACAAATGCTTTCGTTCCGAGCTTACGAAATGTCTTAAATTCTACATTTAAGCCAAGCCCCGCCATTGCCATCGCCATAAGCATGTAAGAAATAACAACAATATCGCTTGCGATTTTTTCAGGAACAATTCCTAATGAATGAAACGCACTCACTGCTAAGAAACCAAAAATAAACCACGGAATCGGAATATCACGCCAAGATTTTTTTTGCCCCGTTTCTTCTCCGCGCTGAAACCATATACCAATTAAAATTGCCACAGGGACAAGAAAGGTAACGCGCGTTAACTTCATAATTACCGCAATATCAACCGATTGACTTCCACCAGGTGCTGCCGCTGCAATAACATGGGCAATTTCATGCAATGTTGCCCCGGAAAAAACACCATATCCATACGGAGACAAATGAAGTACAGGATACAGTAGTGTATATGCTAATGTGAAGATTGTTCCTAAAATCGCAACGATCGCTGCGCTCACCGCAACCTCTTCATCCTTCGCTTTTACTTGCGGTCCAATTGCCACAACAGCTGCTGCCCCGCAAATCGCTGTTCCGCATGCGGTTAAAATGCCAAGCTTCTTCTCCACTTTACAAAAACGTGTTAATGCATATACGACAGTAAGCGTAAATGTAATAACAATTGCAGCCATGACCAATACCTTCGGTCCCGCCTTCGCAATATCAACTAAATTTAATCGCATACCGAGTAATATAATCCCTAGGCGCAATAGTTTTTTACTCGCAAAATTCGTTCCGGAAATTGCTTGATTTGGTACACCAACTGCTGCTCTCCAGATCATTCCAATTAGAATAGCAATGACCAATTGGCCCATAATACTTAAAAACGGAAGCTGCGCCAAATATTTTGCCACAATCGCAATCAGTAACGTAATCCCAATACCTTGCGCAAATCCGAAACGCTTCTCCTTTTCTAACGCTATCATTTGATTCACCTTTTACCACTCCAATACCTATCTTGTAACATACATGTTCGTTCTACCTTCATTATAAAAGCATTTTAATCATAAGTTTAATACCAATATGCTATTTCAATCATCAAGGAAACTTATGATAAAATGTAGCTACTCAGTCACTCTATGAAAAAAAGGCAGAAAAGCATTATTTTAAATGGCCAGGGAGGGACTGGCTATGTATAGGAGCGGTCAGGGCCTTTTCCTGCCACGCGCAAAGTTTTAAAACAAAGAAAGGCAGCAAGGTGTAGGTTCATTTTTCCCCCGCATTAACGAGCAGTAATCTATATGCTGAAAAATGAACATAACTTTCTATAGGTAATAAGAGGCGTATTTTCACTGGAATCATACCCCTTACCAAATTTCTAAATAAAATGTATGGCTGAGTAGTTACGCTAAAATTTTAAAAACGAAAGGAATGAGTCTCATAAACACGGACATTTTAAAAATTTTTGTAACAGTCGTAGAACAAAAGCATTTTTCAAGAGCTGCCGAAATGTTGAACCTTTCTCAGCCAGGTGTAAGTATGCACATTCGCAATTTAGAAAATGAATTCGGCACAACGCTCATTCAGCGCTCACCGAAACATGTCCAAGTCACAGAGGCGGGAAACATTTTATACATACATGCAAAACAAATGCTTACACTGTATGAAGAAGCAAAACAAGAAATTAATGAACTTCATAATATCGTTACAGGGACACTGCGCATCGGCGCTAGTTTTACAATCGGAGAATACCTTCTTCCGAAAATATTAGCAAACTACGCAAAGGAACATCCGCATGTTGAAGTTCACACCTTTATCTCAAATACAGAAGAGGTATTACAAAGGGTTCGCTCGAATCAACTTGACATTGGCTTAGTAGAAGGGCAAGTCATCTACACAGATGTAGACGTAGAATCATTTATGGAGGATGAAATGAAGCTCGTCGTTCCGCCAAATCATCCTCTGACACTGACAAGCCCGATTCAAACAAACATGTTGCAAGACCAAGTATGGGTGCTCCGTGAAACCGGTTCAGGAACGAGAGCTTACAGCGACCGCTTTATTCACGACCACCATTTAAAAATGAAACGTTACTTCACATTTAGCAGCATTCAAAGTGTAAAAGAAGCCGTTGCTGCTGGACTCGGAATTGCCATTTTATCAGACTGGACGGTACGTAAAGAATTGCAAGCTGGTGAAGTATGTCACATACCTGTGCCAAACGAAAAACTCATGCGTCCGTTCTCCATTGTACGAGGAAAATATTTTATTCCTTCTAAAGCGATTCAAGTATTTTTAGATCATGTGCAAAACTTCGCGAATCAACAGCATTGACCTTTACACTAATGTGAAGGTTTACAATAAAGAAAGAAGGAGTGATAGTTTTGCGCATCGGAGAATTATCGAAACGTACAGGCGTAAGCGAACGGTCACTACGGCATTACGAGGAAAAAGGCTTACTAGCTTCAAAACGACTCGCAAATGGCTATCGTGATTTTGATGAAACAACGATTGAACAAGTAAAGCTTATTCAAATGTATTTACAGCTCGGTTTAAACTTAGAAGAAACAGCCAGAATGCTGCGCTGTTTAGAAATAGAACCGTACTTATACGATAACCCATGCAGCAGTATCATCACACTTTACGAGGATAAGCTTGCGGAAGTACAAAAGCAGATTTCGTTACTTTCTCATATCGAAGCGAATTTACAAAAACACATTAAGTTGTTAAAAGAAAGGAATTGATATACGATGTTCGTTTTACATGGCAGTTCACGTTCAAATGGGAATACAGAACAATTAACGCATATGCTATTAGAAGGCGTCCAAACTGAAGAAGTATATTTACGCAATCATACCATCAAGCCCATTACAGACCAGCGCCACGATGCCGAGGGCTTTCAACCAATTGATGATGATTACGAAGGCATCGTCAAACGAATGCTTGAGCATGATACTATTGTCTTCGCAACGCCGCTTTATTGGTACGGCATGAGTGGATATATGAAAAACTTTGTCGATCGCTGGTCGCAAAGCTTGCGGGATACATCTCTACATTTTAAAGACCGTATGAAAGGTAAGAAAATGTATGTTGTCATTGTCGGCGGCGACAATCCAAAGTTAAAAGCACTTCCGCTCATTGCACAGTTTCAATACATTTTTGACTTTGTCGGTGCTTATTTTGAAGGTTATATTATTGGATATGCCAATGCACCAGAAGAGATTATGAATGACACGGAAGCGCTGGAAAAAGCTAAACTATACAATCAAATTTTCAAGGTAAATTAACAGAATGATTTGACAAATGCACATCAACATGCATACAATAAATATGAAATTATGAAAGGAAGGTACATCGGCCAATGAAGTTCTAATTCTCTTTTTTATTCATCCATCACAAATAGTGAAACAAAATGATGAAAACTAGAAGAGGATTAGTCTGCCCTTTTGTCGATAACTTTCTTTTGACAGGAACATGTAAAATACGTGTACAGTTTTTTTGTGCATCTCTTTTTACATACTACGGGTGAAATCTATCCTCTCTAGTGAAACTAGGGAGGTTTTTTTATGACCATTTTAACAGCACGAAACATTGAAAAAAGCTTTGGTGACCGCACTTTATTTACATTACAAGCACTTGATATCCACGCCCATGATCGCATTGGAATTGTCGGTGTAAACGGCGCCGGGAAATCAACGCTATTACAAATATTAAGTAAGGAAATAGAACCTGATGGCGGAACGATTACTCATTACGGTTCGATTGCCATCATTCCACAGTTCCATGAGGAAACATTGGAAACAGCCTCGTCTCTTGCAAAAGGACAATGGGGTATTTCTCACGTCACAACGAACATGAGCGGCGGCGAACGCGGACGTTTAAAAATTGCTCACGCTCTTGAACAAGAAGCAGCTATCTTATTTGCTGATGAACCAACAAGTCATCTTGATATGCATGGCACAGAACAACTAGAGCAGGCACTACAATCTTATAAAGGAGCGATTATTTTAATTTCTCATGACCGCGCCTTATTAGACGCCATTTGTACAAAGATGATCGAAATTGAAGATGGTACCGTTCGTGAATATAAAGGAAATTACACAAGCTACCGGGAGCAAAAACAGCAGCAAAGGCAGCATCAGCAATCAGAATACGAAAAGTATACGAAAGAAAAACAGCGCTTAGAAACAGCAATCGCTAGCAGACAACAGCGGGCTTCCGGTATGACAAAAATCCGATCAAGCTTTAGTTCTTCTGAATCTAGACTATACAAATCGGGAGCAGCTTATAGCCAAGGCAATGTCCAAAAAACCGCCAAAGCACTAGAAACAAGATTAGAGAAATTAGAAAAGAAAGAAAAACCAAAAGAAATTGCGTATACAAAGTTTGATGTACAATACCATGCACCCATTCATAGTAAAACGGCTGTGCAATTTAATAAGGTTACGAAAAAAATCGGGAGCCGCACCCTTTTTAACAATATAAATGGGAGTATAACGCCAGGTGCAAATCTTGCTATTCTCGGAAAAAATGGAAGCGGAAAAACAACGCTATTTCATATGATTCAAACAAAGGAACGAGGAATTCAGCTTTCAAAAAGCTGTAAAATTGGTTACTTTGAACAAACATTAGCTATTTTGCAAAACGACAAAACCGTTTTACAAAACGTGATGGAAGAAACGCGTTATGACGAAGCGTTCGTACGAACAATTCTCGCCCGCTTACTGTTTCGAAGAGAAGATGTTTATAAACGAGTAAACGTCTTAAGCGGCGGCGAACGTGTAAAGGTCGCACTAGCAAAAATCTTCTTAGGAGACTACAATATGCTTCTTCTTGATGAGCCGACAAACTATTTAGACCTCGCCACTCAAGAAGAACTAGAGCACATGCTAAAAGATTATCCTGGGACTGTGTTATTCATTAGTCACGACCGCACATTTGTTCATAAAATTGCCGACCACATTTTACACCTAGATGAAGACGAACCGCGGATCTTTCAAGGCAATTACGAGCAGTATACGAAACGAACTGAACAATCTTCTATTAATCCAGCAGAGCAAGAACTACTGCGTCTGCAAACAAAATTAACCGAAGTAATCGGACGCATTTCGATGCCAGGACGTCATGATGATGTTAACGCTCTTGAAAACGAATATGAGTAATTGCTGTGTCAAATTCAAGAATGTAAAAAATCTGTCCTCTAATATATCGGCGCTTCGACACAATATAAAGTGAAACTTCCATCAGTGACGTTTTTCTCACTGATGGTTAGTTGAACCAATCGGGCTTTTACGGGCAGTTTTCTTCCCCGTGCTTCCCCAGCCTTTACTGCCCGTTAATGCGGGATAAAGACCCTTCGACAACATTAGACATGCCAAGCACACTAAAGGAGGCTGACCCAGGTCAGCCTCCCTTTTTTCTTCCGATTAAAATTTATTCCAAGTTAAGACATCATCAAGCGGAAGACGAACTTTTTCAAATCCAGCCTGCACTGCTTTCCCTACACAAATTAACATAACAGGTTCAAGATTTTCTGGAACATGAAAAGCTTCTACAAATTTCTGCGGATGGAAACCGCCAATCGGTACAGTATCAAAACCTTTTGCTTTTGCCGCCAACATAAGCTGCATCGCTACTAAACCACCATCAATCATCGCCACGCGAGTAGCTTGTTCGTTAGAGAATTCCCCATAGTTTTCAATAATTGAATTGACATAGAAATTCTTCGTTTCTTCTGTCATTCTGCCTTTTTTTACTACTTCTCCGTAAATTTTCTCAGCATTTTTATAGGCCTGTTTATCTCCTAAAACAGCAATAACAATAGAAGCATCGACAATTTGTTTTTGGTTGTTTGCGATTGGTAATAATTCTTCTTTCGCTGCTTCATCTTGCACAACAAGAAATCTCCATGATTGTAAGTTTGACGATGACGGAGCTAATGTTGCTACCTCTAAAATTTCACGAATATCATTTTCATCCATTTTAAAGTGAGGATCGTAATGACGTATAGATTGGCGCTCTTTAGCGATAGTAAAGAAATCTGTGTCCGTAATTTCTTTTGGAGCTTCCGTATGAGTATTAAGCTCATGGATTTTATTTAAATACTCTTCTGCTGCAGATTTTTTTGCTGACATTATTTTTCTCCCCTTAACTGTTCCTTTGTCAAGAACAGTTAATGTTAAAAAAATAAAACGAAAACTACAGTTCCGTTTTATTCATTCTTTCGGAAGTAAATCAGCTAGCTTTTTCTTTGCCAGCCCATCGACAAGCCATCTTTCCATTTCATCTCTTAATTCATATAACGCTGAACATGTAGAAGGAGAAAAACACTCTTTCCCATCTACATCAAGGAATCCTTTTGAATACGGGTCTGCTCTTATCGCATCATAAACTTCTACTAATGTAATTTCATTTGCAGATCTAGCTAAATAATAACCGCCATCTCGTCCTTCTTTCGCTGCAATCGGTTCTGCTTTAACTAAATGAGTAAGGATTTTTCTTAAAAAGAGTGGCTTTGTTCCTAACTTTTCAGCCATAATTGCACTAGGACAAATACCATCATAATCCGCTAGTACCAATAATGATTGCACAGCAAGTCCGAACCATTTCGTACTTGAAACCTTCTCTTTCATTCGTTTTCACCTCTCTATTAGTCTAAACGATTTCGCTGAAAAGACAACTTAAAGTCCATACGAAAAGAACCCCTTCTCTTAGTTGAGAAAGGGTTCACAAAAATCATTCTCTTATCGAACTTTAACTGCAGTTCCGCTTACAGCCACCATTAACATGCCTTCACGAACTACTTCATAATCAACATCAATGCCAACAATTGCGTTTGCACCTTTTTGCGCTGCAAGACTTTTCATTTCTTCCATCGCAATATCACGTGCTTCTTTTAACTTACTTTCATAAGCACCAGAACGTCCGCCGACAATGTCACGAACAGAAGCAAATAAATCACGAACGATGTTAGCACCCATAATTGCTTCACCGTTTACAATATCAATATACTCTTCAATTTCTTTTCCTTGAATAACAGAAGTTGTTGTAACGATCATACCCTATCTCCTCCTATGCATAGAAACTTGTAGTCCCATCTGTATGGTACCCTATTTCATGAAATCACATCGCACAAACAATTTTTTCAGTATCTACACCCTAATCTAACTAACTTCAATTTGCACAATGTTTTCCATTAATATAATACGCTGATTCTGTGAAAACAGTAAACACAACCTCTACTTCAGGAAGTCCAAAATCCATTAAATATGTAGTAATAGCCTTAGCAAATCGATCGCGAATTTCCTGCCCACGCTCGAACCATTTTACTTCAATAAGAGGAAATGCCTCTACTTCTTCTCCGTTGAATACAGATGTAGAACTTGGTAGTTCCAACGTAAAATTATCCGTACCACACTCACAAATCACTGCGAGCTCTTCTACTAATGGCTTGCTTATGCTCTTTAATTGTTCAGTCGTAATTCCACGAAACACAACATGCGGCATGTAAATCCCTCCGATAGATAGCTTATATTTGTTCACATCATAGCATAATTCATTTTGTTGTACTACAACGTGTAAAGACATTTCAATGACATTTTCAAGAAACATAATATATTATATTTTTATTCTTTAATACAACTTCTTTAAATTGATTGTTTGTCTAGCAACATTGACTTTTTTAGCTAACTCCAACTGGGAAAACCCTTCTTGCTTTCGATACTTTCGAACATTATTCAAATACAAGACTCCTTTGTATTTTTTTGTCAATTATATATGACATAATAAAACTTACAAAAAAATAAGCACACAAAAACGCATCTAACTTTAGATGCGTTTTTATATGCTATTCTTTTAACAACATCAACCAACTTCCGTATCCCACTGACGTTCTTGTTCTACAAAAACAATCCCAAGTTCGTGATGCTCTCCTTCATAAATTGCATGTTGCACAAGGCGAAGCTCGCCGTTCGTATCAACAACTTCCATTTTACAAAAAGCACCTGTTGATCTTGCTTGCAGTGCATTGTAGAACCCATCCACAGTTGTTGGAACGATCCCGTTCACTTTCACGATGATTTCCCCTGGTTTCAAATCTAGTTCCTCTCCGGCTGTACCTGGAATTGTACCTAGTACAACTAGACCATTATCACGAGAAGAAAAGTATGCAGGTCGCCGTTCATCTTCCAAACGCTCTCGCACAGCAATTGTCAGTCGTCCAAGCATTGCTGCTCCCATAGCGACAATTGCTAATGTATGCCACCAATAACTCGCTATTCCTAATAAAAGGACAACTGCAGCTAGTCCAAATACGCGGCGTCCTGTAAATAACAATGCTCCTTTTGGCTCAAAGCTTTTAACTGTTCTCGTAAATCCAACTAAGAACGGGATTAAGAATAAAGAAAACTTTTGCGATCCAACAGAGACTACCGGCCACCAAGATACAAACTGCGTTAAAGCATCACCTGGTATAAGAACGAATAACGGCACTAACCATAATCTATTTGATTCATGGAGTCCAATATTTAAACCGCGTTTTCCTTTTCGTAATTTCGGAGTTGAGTAGTTTGCAGCATTTTTAGAAATAAGTAAACCTTCTACAACTAACATAAGCCCAAGTAAAATCGCTAATGATACAACGCTGTTCTCTTCTCCTTCTTGAAGTTGTAAGAAAGAGAATGGGATTTTTGAAGATAATACCGTTGCTGCAATGGCAATTCCTAACGTATATGCAGGTGATAAGTATCTATACTGAGCAATCATAGCAAACGATACCGTCCAAATCGCCATTATAATCACACTTGCTTGTGATACGATTAGTCCTGTTCCAACTGTAATCAAAGATAAAATGAGTCCTAAACCAATTCCTGCAAATATAGATGTACGTAGTTCATACCAAACATCATACACCTTAAAAGAAAAATCTTTCCGTTCTCGTAATACTCGTAAATATCCAACAAAAAAACTACTTATAAAGAAAACATACAAAGCAGGATGCGTTAAAAAACGCACGATTGCCTTCAAAATTTCTGATAACCAAGTCTCCACGAAACGATTCACCACCATTTTTAAGATATTTCATTTCTTCCCGTACATATTGCTTTATATAAGATTTACTCCGTTTCATTTTATCTTATCACAATTAATCAAACGTTTGTTTAACACATGAAAAATATACAGAACATTGTACTTATCGCGTCGAAAACATATATAAATACAAATATAAAAACCCTTTTCTTTTTAGGGAAGGGCGAGAGCGTCTGGCCGCACATAGGAGCGGTCAGGGCCTTTTCCTGCCACATGCCAGGTTTTAAACAAAAGGAGCAGGCCAGTAGCTGACATGTTGTATTCTGCATAGCAACGACTTATCTGTTAAAAAGCCAAAATGGATTTATACAGGTTCATCACCGTAACATGGAGTTGAATTTTTGAAAATAAATCATTTTTAGTACACGGAATGGAGAGTGGCGACTCCTGCGGGAATAGCGAGGAAAGTGAGACCCCGCAGGCTTGCCGAGGAGGCTCGCTCTCGCCTGCGGAAAGCGTCCACTCGGAGTGGAGTGTACATCTTATATGTCACCCCCGTCTTTTGGTGATGGACCTGTATATAGAAAAGATGCCGGGGAACCCCCGGCATCTTTTCTTATTTCGCCATTAATTTCAGTGCTGCTTGAAGCTGCATATCGTTTTCACCAGAACGGATTTTTTCAACAATTTTATTTTGGATTGTCTCTGCGGTCTTTTTATCAAGTTTACCCGTTGCATCCATACTGTTTGTATTTTGGAATGCTTTCACAGCTGCTTCTGTTTCTTTACTAAAATAGCCATCTTCACGACCTGGCTCATATCCAAGACTCTTTAACATCTCTTGTGCATGCTTCACTTGCTCATCGTTATCATTGTAAGACAACGTTTTTTCAATTTGAATTGGCGTTGCATAGTAGTAATCAGGCTGCTTCACTTCAACCGTTGGCTCAATTCCTTTTTTATGAATCCAATTGCCTTCTGGTGTTAGCCATTTAAACATTGTCAGTTTAATATTACTGCCATCTGTAAACGGTACAGCTTGCTGAACAGTACCTTTTCCAAATGTTTTCTCACCAATAAGAGGATAGCCTTCTCCTTCTTTTAACGCTCCTGCTAAAATTTCAGAAGCAGAGGCACTACCTTTATCAACTAATACAGAGATTGGATACGGTTTTCTTTCTTTTAACGATGTATAGAACTTTTGCTTCTCGCCATTTCGCTGTTCGACTTGAAGCATTGGTTTTCTATCTGTCATAATTTCTTTTAAAATGTCTTCAACACTTGTTAAATAGCCGCCTGGATTTCCGCGCACATCAATAACAAGCCCTTGTATATTTTTCTTTTCAAGCTCTTTCAACTGATCTTTAAATTCTTTCGCTGTTTTTTCAGAGAATGATGTAATTTGTATATATCCAATATCCTTTCCATTCTCTTTCTTCACAGAACTAAATACAGTGAAAATCGGGATTTTATCACGCTTAATTTTAAATGTTAACGGATCAGTAACTCCTGAACGCTTCACTTCAAGCGTAACTGTTGTCCCTTTTTTTCCGCGAATTTTCATAACTGCTTCCTCGCGGGATAAGTCTTTCACACCATTCCCATCAACTGTTAAAATTTGATCGTTCGGTTTCAGACCTGCCTTTTCTGCTGGAGAATCTTTAATCGGTGACACAATGATTAATTTCTCATCCGTTTTATTTACTTCAGCACCAATTCCTTCTAGCTCTGGATCAAGCGATTGCTCAAATTGCGTCGCTGTTTTCTTATCCATGTATGTAGAGTATGGATCTTTCAGCGTTGCAAGCATCCCTTGAATAGCCCCTTCAACTAGCTTGTCATCCTTCACTTCCTCAACATAACGTGAATCAATTAATGCATACGCTTCACGAATTTTTTCCAAATCCTCTTGTTTTACATTGGCATTTTTCCCTGTAATAGATTGCGCCATATAAGGGCCGCCAAGCCAATATATACCCGCAAACATTCCGCCAGCGCCAATGAAAAACGCTACAACCATTCCTATAATCGCAACTCTACGTTTCAATGCGGAATTCCCCTTTCCGAACACACAATGGTGTATGAAAAGGCATCACACACTGTGCGATGCCTTTAACTATTTCTACTATATGATAAGCTTGTACGAAATATGTTTGCAACTTTTTACACTTATATTTTTAAGAAACGACGGACTGACATAACGCTTCCCCACATACCAATTAATGCACCAATTAGCATTAATAAGCCAGATAGCTCGAAAACGAACGGGCTGTATGGAAGCAATTCAAAAATTGTTCCTGCAAATTTCTCATTAAACATAGCTTGAATTGAATTATATGAAGTCATAATCATAATGATTGGAATGATTGAACCTAGTACACCTAGGAATAATCCTTCTAATAAGAATGGCCAACGAATAAACCAGTTTGTTGCCCCAACAAGTTTCATAATTTCAATTTCAGTGCTTCGTGCATAGATTGTAATTTTAATTGTATTAGAGATTAAGAACATCGCTGTGAATAACAGACCAGCAATTAAGATAATCCCGATATTACGGCCAGTTTTTACTGTTTCAAATAGTTTTTCTACTTCACCTTGTCCGTATTGTACCTTATTTACAAATTGCATTTTTGCAATTTTCTTTGCGATACTAGCTGTATCAGTTGGTTCTTTCGCTTTTACAACATATACGTCTTTTAACGGGTTATCTTGCTCAAATAGCTCAAATGTTTTCCCGCTATCGCCTAAACTTTTAATCAATTTTTTTAGCTCTGTGTCTTTAGAAGAATATTTAACAGAATCGACTTTCGAAATCTTGGAAATATCCTCTTTTAATTTTTTTTGATCCTCTTTCTTAGCTGCCGGATCAATGTGTACACGAATTTCTACATCTTGCTCTACTTTCGTCGCAACATGGTTCATATTCATAATCGCTGTTAAAAAGACACCTACAAGCAGTAATGTAACTGTTACTGCACTTACAGAGGCAAATGTCATCCATCCGTTACGGGATAAATTTTTGACACCTTCTCGTAAATGGCGACCAAGGGTTTTAATCTTCATATCCGTATCCTCCCTCAATCTCGTCTCGAACAATTTTTCCACCTTCAATTGCAATTACACGATGACGAATTGTATTTACAATATCCGCATTATGCGTCGCCATAATAATCGTTGTACCGCGTTCATTAATGCGCTTAAAAATATTCATAATATCCATCGCTGTATCCATATCAAGGTTACCTGTTGGTTCATCAGCAATTACAACTTTCGGACGATTCACGATTGCTCTTGCAATTGCAATACGTTGTTGTTCCCCACCAGAAAGCTCATTTGGCAATGCATCAGCACGATCTTCAAGACCTACAAGCTTTAATACTTCCGTAACACGCTCACGAATCACGCCTCGTTCTTCTTCGATAACTTCTAAAGCAAACGCAACATTCTCATATACAGTTGACTTCGGAAGCAACTTAAAATCTTGGAAAATTACGCCTAGCTGACGACGGAAATATGGTACGTCACGCTCTGCTAAAGATTCAATTACTAAACCATTTACATTAATAGATCCTGTAGTTGGTTTTTCTTCACGATACATCATTTTAATAAATGTAGATTTCCCGGCTCCACTCGGTCCTACTACATACACGAATTCACCTTGCTTAATTTTTACTGTGAGTCCATCAACGGCTTTCATGCCATTTGGATACTCCTTATAAACATTCGTCATTGTTATCATTATTTATCACCCAATACTAATGATTTTTTCGACACTTTTTATTCTTCGATGTTTAACTATAGTTGTTAAAATCTTCGGTCGTTTTCATGTTTTTCACTATTTCATCTTCTAAATATGTAAAACTTTTTCTGCAAAATTCTACAAAAAGGCACTACGCCCTACATTGTACCATTATTCGCTTTTAAATTCGGATACAAGTTTGTTACAGTTATGTTACACGGCACGAAATATACGACATAACCCAAACAAATAAGACCTCATGTTGTCACACAAAAAGGTCTTATTTGTTGATATTTCATGATGAGATTCTGAATAATTCAGCTCAGCTTTTCTTTCTGTCTAGCTCCTCCGGCTAGAATCTCCGGTCGTTTCGCTCTCTCGGTCGAGAGCTCCAACGCCCTGCGATTCTGAGCAAGCCGGCTCCGCTTTTCTTTTTCACTTCTTCTCAGCTAGCCATTCTGCTACTTTTTTCGCATCTTCGCCTTGGATTAGACCAGCTGGCATAGCGCCGCGGCCTTTCGTGATAATTTTTTCAATATCTTCTTTCCCGTACTTTCCGCCTACTTTTTGTAACGCTGGTCCAGATAATCCTTGTAAGTCATTACCGTGGCAACCTGCACAGCTTTTTTGGAATACTTTCTCAGCGCTATCAGCACTTGCTCCTTGACCAGAGCTTGAAGGTTTACTTTCTTCTTTTTTTCCACATGCTCCTACTGTAAGGGCTAACGATGCGCCTAATACAATCGTCAATAACTTCTTCTTCATCTATATCGCTCCCCACTATGAATTGATCTCTCAATAGCATTATAATGATTTCCCTGCAATTTCAAAACTTACCTGCACACCCAACATTATCCTAAATAATAGTCATCTCTTGCAGGCTCAAGGTTTATCAGCAATTGTTTCAATTTCGTGAACAAAATGATAGAGTGCAAAAACGAAAGGCTTTTTATATAAGCCCATTTTGATTTTGCAACATATACATCACCGCTATGCAGAATAAAGCATAGTCTGCACTCGCCTTCCTCCCTTTTAAAGGCCCTGACCGTTTCTATGCACGGCCAGATGCTCTCGCCTATCTAAAAAGAAAAGATTTTTATGTCGGTTTTTCAATTTGTATTTATATAGTATAAAGACTCCAAAATGCACTCTATTTTTTGTTCTATCACATACAGCATTTTATTATTTTCTACTTTTTACAAAGTAATATACGGCTTGTATGCTACAACTACACCCACCAAAAAGAGAAGTTGCGATGCAACTTCTCTCCTCTTTCTCTCCCTCTAGATAGAAGGTATGCTTCGCATTTTCTCACGTATGCGCCAACGCCCTGTTGGCATTTTTTTATTTACGAAATGCGGGAACGTAAATATGCATCAATAAATGCATCAATTTCTCCGTCCATAACCGCTTGAACATTCCCGATCTCTGTATTTGTACGATGATCTTTCACAAGAGAGTATGGATGGAATACGTATGAACGAATTTGACTTCCCCATCCAATTTCTTTTTGTTCACCGCGAATTTCATCAAGCTCTGCTTGTTGTTCTTCTAATTTTTGTTGGTATAGTTTCGCTTTCAACATTTTCATTGCATGTTCACGGTTTTTAATTTGGGAACGCTCAGATTGACATGTTACTACGACATTTGTCGGAATATGTGTAATACGAACAGCTGAGTCAGTTGTATTAATATGCTGTCCACCTGCTCCGCTCGCACGGTACGTATCTATTTTCAAATCTTCCGTACGCACTTCAATTTCAATATCATCGTTAAACTCTGGTACCACTTCACAAGATACGAAAGACGTGTGACGACGGCCAGATGAATCGAATGGTGAAATACGCACAAGACGATGTACGCCTTTTTCTGCTTTTAAATAGCCGTAAGCATTATGTCCTTTAATTAATAACGTAACGCTTTTAATCCCAGCTTCGTCGCCAGGTAGGTAATCTAACGTTTCAACTTTAAAGCCGCGTTTTTCCGCCCAGCGCGTATACATACGAAGCAGCATAGAACCCCAATCTTGTGATTCTGTTCCGCCTGCACCTGGATGCAACTCTAAAATAGCATTATTCTTGTCGTGCTCTTCATTTAGTAATAACTGAAGTTCGTATTCGTTCATATCTGAAGATAAAGTTTTTACTTCATCTTCAAGCTCCGCATGCAATTCTTCATCGTATTCTTCTTTCACAAGTTCATGCGTTACTTCCAGATTTTCAAACGTTTCGTTAAGCGTGTTAAACTTACCAGCCATATCTTTTAAAGCATTCGCTTCATTAATGACTGTTTGCGCACTCCTTTGATCATCCCAAAAGCTTGCACCCATCATAATTCCTTCTAATTCTGCGATTCGCTTTTCTTTTCCAGGGAGGTCAAAGAGACCCCCTAAACGCCGCTAATCTCTTAGCCATTTTCTCTAGTTCTTGTCTAATTTCTACTAATTCCATTTTTGTCACCTCTATGTAATTACTTCATTTATTCCATACGAAAGAGCGGTAAGCCCTTCACTACTTTACCCAAGCAACAAGGCAAACCCTCTCTGCTTTTGCGAGAGAGAGTTCATCTCTTGTTATTATATGAATGTTTATTAAAAAATTCCATCCATGAGAAAAACATTCTAAACGAGTCGGCTCCGCTTTTCTTTATTGTCCAGCTCCTGCGGCTAGAATGGCTGGTGGCTTCGCGCCTTCCTCCGAGGCACAATACGCCTCTCTGTCAGGAGCTCCATCCCCCTCCCATTCTAAACGAGCCGCTTCCGCTTTTCTTTATTATTTCCCGATTCCACAGCAGGTTTTGTATTTTTTTCCGCTGCCACATGTGCATAAGTCGTTGCGGCCTGTTTGGTCATTTTTTACGACTGGTTTTTTCTTTGCAGGTTCGTCGCCATCTGTCGGATGAACTGCTTCTCCTTGCGCTACTTCTTGACGTTCTAAGTTTTGTTCGATTTCCGCCTTCATAATGTAACGAGAAATTTCTTCTTCAATAGAAGCAATCATCGCTTCAAACATCGCAAAGCCTTCCATTTGATACTCGCGAAGTGGATCAATTTGACCGTACGCGCGTAAATGAATACCTTCACGTAAGTGATCCATTGCATCGATGTGATCCATCCATTTCGAGTCTACAACGCGGAATACAACTACTTTTTCAAATTCACGTATTTGTGCTTCCGGCATTTGCGCTTCCTTCTCGTCGTAGCGTGCTTTCACTTTCGCAAAGATGCTATCGATCATTTCTTCTGTCGCTAAGCGGCGTAATTCTTCTTCTTTCACATCACCGTCTTGTAGAAGAGTTGAATTTAAGTACTCAACAAGACCAGCAATGTTCCACTCTTCTTCTAATTCCTCTTGCGTATGAAGAGCTACCGCACGCTCTACTGTAGAATGCATCATTCCTTCAATAATGCCGCGCAGATTCTCTGATTCCATTACATCTTGACGCTGCTTGTAAATAACTTCACGCTGCTGACGAAGTACATCGTCGTATTGAAGAAGCTGCTTACGCGCATCGTAGTTATTACCTTCTACTCGTTTTTGTGCAGATTCAACAGCACGAGATACCATTTTACTTTCGATTGGCTGTGTATCATCCATACCTAAACGATCCATCATCGCTTTCATATTATCAGCACCAAAACGACGCATCAGTTCATCCTCCATTGATAGGTAGAACTGTGTCACCCCTGGATCCCCTTGACGTCCAGAACGACCGCGCAG
The DNA here is from genome assembly GCF_036963045.1 of Bacillus sp. JJ864. Lineage (NCBI taxonomy): Bacteria > Bacillati > Bacillota > Bacilli > Caryophanales > Bacillaceae > Bacillus > Bacillus sp. JJ864. Next base: position 67,651 of record NZ_JBALLY010000020.1, read on the forward strand.
CTGATTATCGATGCGTCGGCTTTCATGACGCTCTGTACCGATAACAGCTAAACCGCCGATTTCACACACGCCTTCTGCAAGTTTAATATCTGTACCACGTCCAGCCATGTTCGTTGCGATTGTCACCGCACCTTGATAACCTGCTTCAGCAACAATTTCTGCTTCGCGCGCATGGTTTTTCGCGTTTAAGACATTATGACGTACACCTTTTCTCGTTAACATCTTCGAAATTAACTCAGACGTTTCAATTGCTACTGTACCAACAAGAACAGGTTGTCCTTTTTTATGACGCTCAACAATATCATTTACAACGGCGTTAAATTTCCCTTCCATCGTTTTAAAAATTAAATCTGCACGGTCGTCACGAACAATTGGCTTATTCGTCGGAATCACAATAACATGCATATTATAAATGTTACGGAATTCTTCTTCTTCTGTTTTCGCTGTACCCGTCATCCCAGAAAGCTTCTCATACATACGGAAGTAGTTTTGGAATGTGATTGTCGCAAGCGTCATACTTTCATTTTGAATTTCTACGCCTTCTTTTGCCTCAATCGCTTGATGCAATCCTTCGCTGTAGCGGCGACCTTTCATAAGACGACCTGTAAATTGGTCAACAATTACGATTTCGCCCTCTTGCACAACATAATCTGTATCACGCTGCATGACAACGTGAGCACGAAGCGCTTGATTAATGTGGTGAAGAAGCGCTACATGTTTTAAATCAAATAAGTTTTCAATGTGGAACGATTTTTCTGCTTTGTTAATCCCTTCTTCTGTCAACATAACATTTTTCGTTTTCACATCAAATGTATATTCTTTTTCATTTGTTAGCGTACGCACAAATGCATTCGCAAATATATATAATTCTGCAGATTTTTGCGCTTGTCCAGAAATAATAAGCGGTGTACGTGCTTCATCAACTAAAATGGAGTCTACTTCATCGATGATGGCAAAGTTCAGTGAACGCTGTACACACTGCTCTTTATAAAGCACCATGTTATCACGTAAATAGTCGAATCCAAGCTCATTATTCGTGCTGTACGTAATATCAGCAGCATACGCAGTTTGCTTCTCTTCTCGTGACATATGATTTAAATTGATACCAACTGTTAAACCAAGGAACTCATGCAGTTGTCCCATTTCACCTGCGTCACGCTGTGCTAAATATTCATTGACTGTAACAACGTGAACACCTTTTCCTGTAAGAGCATTTAAGTATACTGGTAAAGTAGAAGTTAACGTTTTACCTTCCCCTGTTTTCATCTCAGAGATATTCCCTTCATGCAGTGCAATACCACCCATTAACTGAACAGGGTATGGACGCATACCAAGCACACGTGTTGCAGCTTCACGCACAACAGCAAAAGCTTCTGGCAACAAATCATCTACTGTTTCACCTTTTGTTAATCGCTCTTTAAACTCTACTGTTTTTCCTTTTAACTGTTCATCTGTCAGTGGTGACATTTGATCTGCTAATGCTTCTATTTTATCCACGGTTTTTTGCATACGTTTTACTTGACGTTCATTTGTATCAAACACCTTTTTTAAAATACCGATCATGAGAATACGCTCCTCTTTTATTAAAATAAAACTCCCATCAGTGTCTTTTTCCTTTCACTGATTGGTCGCTAATAACACTCAATTTCATGTTTGTATAAAAAATAGAATTCTTTCGCCTACTAAAAAAGTGTAAACCTACTGACAATTGTAACACTTGTTTTATATGTATGACAACAAATCGACTAAATGCATCTTTGCATCTATGGGAAAGCAAAGCAACGGTTTACTCACATTCCTATACAACCTAAAAAAACGCAGCCATGACAGCTGCGTTTTCCTTTATATGATTATTTAGTTTCAATTAAACCATATTTTCCATCTTTACGGCCATATACAACATTTGTTTCATTTGTTTCTGAATTTGTAAAGACGAAGAAGTTATGACCTAACATATCCATTTGTAAAATCGCTTCTTCTACATCCATTGGTTTTAAGTCAAATCGTTTTGTACGAACAAGCTCTAAATCATCTTCAGCAACCTCTTCTTGCACAGCTGGTTGATCTGGAAGAATCAACATTGCTTTTACAGAGCCTTTTTCACGTAACTTACGATTTACTTTTGTTTTATGTTTACGAATTTGTCTTTCCAGTTTATCTACTACTAAATCAATAGCAGCGTACATATCGCCATTTGTTTCTTCAGCGCGAAGTAATAAATCTGGAAACGGGATTGTTACTTCCACCCTTTGCTTGTCAGAGTATACTTTTAAGTTTACCTTAATTTCTGGAAAAGTATCGAAATAGCGTTCTAACTTACTTAACTTTTTCTCTACATATTCCTTTAATGCTGGAGTTACTTCAATATTTTCACCGCGAATGTTGAATTTCATAGATGAACTCCTCCTTTCAAGCCTATGTATAAGGTTTTCGACAAAGGAATCAAAAACCCTTCCTACATTTTAAAAAAATTTGATAAAATCGATATTTTTTTATCGATTTTTGTAGAAAAGAAAATGTATTATCTTTCCTACTCTTATTTTATCCTATTCACATCATGTTTACTGTATGTAGGTGTGAAGAATCGGTTACAAAATTGCTACAACTTTTTGACAACGTTTTCTTTATAATAAAACCTCCGTTAGCTATGCAACGGAGGTTCTCTTATGTGAAACGCTGGTCCTTATAGCGCACCATGTTTCTCAAATAAAATGATTATAACTTTACAACGTTTGCCGCTTGTGGACCACGCGCGCCGTCTACAATCTCAAATTTCACTTTTTGTCCTTCTTCTAACGTTTTATATCCATCGTCCTGAATCGCAGAAAAATGAACGAAAACATCCTCTCCGCCATCACGCTCGATAAACCCAAAACCTTTTTCTGAATTAAACCATTTTACTTTTCCTTGCATGATTGTTCCATTCCCTTCAATCTAAAATAAAGGCATTGCCCCATACTTTGACTATAACGAATTAGAAAACGGAAAGTCAAAGAAGACTTATCGTCTTTTTATTGTACCTTTCGACATATCTTATTTCTCAATATACACAGAACGCACAATGGTCCGAGTATATGCTTTTCCTTCTTTATTTTTCCCCTTAATATCGATCGTTACGTTATACACACCTGATTTTTCAACATTCGGCAACTTCCCAGTAAATGTAGATGCATCCTCTTTTTGCAGTTTATTAGATTGTGAAACTAACTTCCCATCCCGATCTACAACGTGCACATCAAAGGATACGTTTTCTTGCTGCAAGGAGCGCTTTTGGGATTTCGTTAACTTAAATTCTGCTTTGTTTTGTTTCACTTTACCTGGCATTTCTAACGTAAACGGTGCAGCTTGTTTATAATTAGCAAGCATTAAATACGCATCATCCTTTGTCTGTGACATCATTTTTAAACGCCACTCGCCTTCTTCCATTTGATCGATTGTGAATGTTCGAATCGTCGCTCCGTTAAAATAAGCATATTCTTCTCCAATTGTCGCTTTACTACTTTGATTTGTGTACACCTTACCAGATGGAGCGATAAGTTGTATTTGCACATTTGGATTTGCCGTCAATACAGAAACACTTCCATCTGTTACAGTTTCCACCGCAAAGGTTTGTTCCGCCCAGCTATTTGCCGGGAGCGTTCCTCCAAGCACAGTTTGATTCGCATTAACAGCCAGGTTTCTTTGTGATTCTTCAAATACAGTTTCGTTTACGATGGAAGGAGATGGCGACGTACCATGCAAATAAGGCTCAATCCGCGAAAATACAGCTGATCCCATCCGAATGCTATCATGATCAAGACTAGAATCTGTGAATAGATGTTTCCCATAAGGCAGTTTCGTACTCCATTCGTTAACTAACCCATCGTTAGCACCATACCAAGAGAGGTAAAGCCCGCCCACGGACAATGCAGAGAAGGCCGGTCCCCAACTTGTTCCCGCCACTGTATAATACCGGTTCAACTTAGCGCTCGGATTACTATCCGTTATGTTACGAAACTGCGCCATTTCCCCTGTCTGCAAAGAGTACGTGCCCGCATCCTGTTGCCCTAGTAAAGAAGCAAGCCAGCCTGCCCACCAGCTATACGCTAAGTCTGCTAAATTCGATCCATAATGCGGCGAGGCAAGCGTCACTACATTTCCAACGAAACGGTTGGCACCGTAATGAATAAGCGCTGCTTGCGTATCTGGTCCGCCTTTACTATGCGCAACAATATTCACCTTCTTCCCAAAATGATTATAAATTTGCTCCAGCATAGAAGCGAGCAAACGCCCATTATCCCACTCACTTGCTGAACCTTTTCCAGCCGCATCATACAACTGAACAAAAACAGTTTGATACCCTGCATTATAGGCTTTGTTATACATATCATTCATACCGTGATAAACCGTTTCACCATACCAATCTTTAGCATTCCCGTTCTTTCCTTGCACAAAAACGATTGGCGGTTTATTCGAACTTGCCTCAGGAGTTGCCCCTAAAAACCAACTTCCAGGAGTAAAGGATTCTGATGGCGGAAATATCCCGCCAGACATTTGTACAGAACTAGCAAAAACAGATGAAATAGGAAAAGACCATGAAATGAAAATACAAACAGTTAATAATGCAAAGAGACGTTTGAACTTATGAAACATAACAGACCCCCTTATCGAATTTAAAATCCCCCCATACAAGTATGTTATGCTGAGGTTCATTCCATCATTTGTAGTTGTCTAATTAATAAATAAAAGTAAGAATTTTCAGTTTTATTCACTTTCACCAATTTAGCAACTACACGTAATGGTGATGAACCTATTCTTGCTTACTGTTTTAAAACCTCCTAAAAAGCGAACAATTCACGTTGAGAAAATAGATGCGAAACAATTATCCAGTGTACAGAAGACTTCAAATAAAAAGTCAGCGACATAACGTCAAAGACGAAACACTCTTCGCACCCCTTTCATAGAAACATTGCGCCGCTTGACGCACCGTAATACCAGTTGTATACACGTCATCAATTAAGACAATGTCCTTTCCATGAAAAGACTCTTCCGCCGCAAAATAAAAAGGCCGCGACCGCTGCAATCTCTCTGCTCTTGTTTTCTTACTTTGCTTCTCTGCATCGCTTCGCATAAAAGATGTTTTCATCACCGGAATCGATAAGCACGATGCTAATAATTCAGCTTGATTAAACCCTCGTTCATATTGACGCGATAAGCTAAGCGGAATCGGAACAATACAATCACAATGCGGAAAATGCTGCTGAAAAGCATTGGCAAACAAAGAAGTAAATAGTTGCACAAGAGCAGCATCTCCGCGAAACTTAAAACGAGCTAACACTTCTTTCATCCAATCGTTATATACATAGACAGAGCGATTTTTGACATATACATGCCGAAAATACGGATCTTGCCTCCAGCGTAAACAATCGTGACAATAGTCCCCTTCTTTATATTCATCCACTAGACATTGAAACATTCTCCCGCAATCCGCACAAATATCCCCTGTAATACGGGAAAATTTTTGTTCACAGTACGTGCATACAAATCTCTTATCTTGTTCAACAAAAAAAGAAAACCAGCTTGGCAAAGCAGAAACAACATCGTCGCAAAGAAGGCAATGCATTAGTCAACTAACCCTTCTTGCTTCGCTCGTTTATTCATCATTTGAATTTGTTTTTGCGCCGCAACCATCGCCTCTGTCTTACCGTAATGAAAATAAATAACATCTCCAGAAGGCGCATGACGACTACGCCCTGCTCGTCCCGCAATTTGAACGAGTGCACTTTCTGAAAACACTTGCTCTTCTGCCCCTAACACTGCCACTTGTAAATTCGAAACGGTAACGCCGCGCTCTAAAATCGTTGTCGTCACTAATAACGGAATCTCGCCTTTTCGAAACGAAACCACTTTCTCTTTCCGCTTTGCATCTTCCGCATGCACACCCTCTATACGATGATCGATACATTTTAAAATTGAAACGATTTCTTCTACATAACAAACATGAGGAACAAATAGAAAGATAGGATATTGTTTTTCTAAATAGATGTGGAGCCACCGCAAAATGATAGCAGGTAACGTTTTCTTTTCAATAGATTTTCGCCAATTACCACACCAGCGAAAAAAGGGGACAGGGAGGGGATAACGATGATAGCGAGCTGGAATAATCACACCGTTTTGTTTTCCATTACGGAGCTTTCTTTGCCACTCTTTAGACGGCGTTGCTGTCAAATAAATAAACGAAGCATTTTCTTTACTAGCAAAGCGAACAGCATATTGCAGCGTATCATCCATCGAATAAGGAAAGGCATCAATCTCATCCACAATCATCACGTCAAACGCCCGATAATAACGAAGAAGCTGATGCGTTGTCGAAATAACAAGCTGCGCATTTTTAGATAAGTCATCACTCCCACCGTATAATGCGCAATTTGAAACAGATGGAAACACTTCTTGTAAACGCGGATAAAGTTCCAATACAACGTCCGTCCGCGGCGTGGCAATACAAATACGCTCTCCCCGGCGCAAAGCTTCTTCGATACCGTGAAATAACATCTCTGTTTTTCCTGCGCCGCATACAGCCCAGACGAAAAATGATTCTTTTTGCTGTACCGCCCTAACAATTCCGCTAGAAGCCTTTTGCTGCCCTTCTGATAACTGACCGTTCCACTTCAAACAATTTGCGATCACTTCGTTTTGGATCGGGCCAGTCCAGCGAACGAGCTCTGTACACTCACTCACCCTTCCCATCATGATACACTTCCGGCAATACGTACAAGTCTTATTGCAGCGATAGCATAAAAATAAAAAAAATAGTCGCCGCTCCTTATTTCTGCAGCGCTGACACAGATAATGAGAGTTTTTCTTTACAACACCTTTCTCATATTGAATATAACCTTCCTGCTCTAACCGATACAGTTCTTCTTTCGATACAGACACTTCCTCTAGCAATAGCTGACGACCTTCTAGCATCTTACTCCCCCCTTGCTTTTACTATAAAAACATAGAAAGAATTTGTAAAAACGCAAAAAAGCCGATAACCTACTGTTAAAATAGTAAGCTATCGACTTTATACACGTATTTTATTTGATTATAAATCTTAGAATCTACCGTATCCTAAGAAATGTTGTTGGTTGTAACTACTGCTCAAGCTAGAATATCCAATTCCCTTATCACCAGCATGAATCATTTGTCCATTACCAGCATAAATACCGATATGAGATGGACCTGTTTTATACGTATCTTTGAAGAATACTAAATCACCAGGTTGTGGATCGCTAATGTGTGACGTAGAATTCCAGTATCCAGCTACATCTTGACGACCTACGCCGTAAATGTAAGAAATGAATCCACTGCAGTCAAATCCACCGTTAGACGGGCTTGCGCTACCCCAAACATACGGCATACCAAGGTATTGTTGCGCTTTTCCAATTGGACCAGGACCAGGAGGAGCAGGTTCTGGCTTAACTTCTTTTCCTGGCTTAGATTTTTCTTGTCCGCCACCATTATTTGCTGGTTGTTGTTGTGCTGGTTGCGCTGCTTTTTCAGCTAAACTTTGTAAGTATAGAGCTTGTTTTTCTAAGTCTTTTAATTGACCTTCTGTACTAGTCATTCCACTTACAACCGTTTGCATTTTTGCGCTTAACTCATCTACTGCTGCTTTCTTTTTCGCTTTTTCAGCATCAAGTTCTTTTTTCGCAGTTTCAATTTTCGCTTGTGCATCTTTTAATTCTTTTTGTTTTTCTTTAATAAGCGCTACATCTTTTTTCACTTTTTCTTGATCATTTTGTTGCGTTTTCATAATGTCTTCGTCAGACTCAAGAATTTGTGAAACAGAAGTTAAACGATCGATTAAATCTGCAAGACTTTTAGAGTTTACAACTACTTCTGTTACAACGTTCGTGTTTGGCTTCTCTTGAAGAGCAACTAAGCGCTTCTTCAATAATTCTTCACGCTGTGCAATTTTCGTTTGTAAATCTGCAATCTCTTTATCTTTTTGTTCAATTGTTTTTTGCGCTTCTTCTACTTGCTTTACCGTCTCAGCAAGTTTCGCTTCGTTCTCTTGAACAGACTTATCTAATCCTTGAACTGTCTTCTTTAATTCATCCATTTGTTTTTGGATTTCATCACGTTCTTGTTGTTGTTTATGTAAAGTGTCTTTTTGTTGTTGAATTTGTGTATTTACATCTTCAGCAAATGCGTTTGGTGTTACTACTGAAAACATCATAAATCCTGCAGCTAATGCGCAAGATGCGATTTTAATTTTTTTCATTATGTTCTACACCGCTTTCTTTTTTCTTATTTTCCCGAATTTATCTAATAAATTTATACCATAATTACCAATGTTTTTTTGTAATGTTACGCTTTTGTAAAAGAAATGTAATATTGCGCTTGTAGTTTTTTGACATTTCTGTTCTAATCTTGTGTTTTATTGTAGAGAAACAAGGAAATGAAACGATAATCCTTTTTCTTTTGTCGGACAATTTCAGTTATTTTACAGTTATGTAACACATTAAAACTCTATTATTACATAGAATAATTTACCAGTCCACCATTTTCCTTCATTATATATAAAACTATTTGGATTTTATGATATTTCATTCACTACTATGCACGACCTAATACCCAATTTGTATTTATAAAAAAAATAAAAAGTACAAGAGCACTCTCTTGCACTTTCTATAAAATCTAGAGTGGTTCAGCGAACTCCCACTCCATACAATTTCACTTTATCCCGCATTAACGGGCAGTAAGACCCCCACCTCAAGATTCAGAGAGAATCAATGAAGATAGGTGGGGGAT
>NZ_JBALLY010000020.1:76527-115118 GCF_036963045.1 Bacillus sp. JJ864
GAAGTTTCACTTTATTAATGAACCCATTTTTCTGCCCATTTTTGTACTTCTTGCATGACATTCTCTAGCGCTTTCCCTTTATCTGTTAAGCCATATTCAATACGGACTGGCACTTCTGGATAAACGGCACGCACAACGATTCCTTCACTCTCTAATTCCTTTAAACGCTCTGATAACATACGATCGCTCATATTCGGAATAATATCAGCAATTTCGCGAAATCGTTTCGGTTCTTCTAATAATGATTTAATTATTAAACCTGTCCACTTTTTACTAAGAAGTGTAAAAGCAGATTCGAACTTTGGACATAAACACGGATTATGTTCCATATGTTTCACCTCTTTTCTATTATAAAATAGTTTCTTATAAAAAGTAAGTAGTATAACTTATTTTTTATATTTTGTAACTACTCAGTTACNNTTTTTTTAAATGGGCGAGAGAGACTGGCGATGCATAAGAGCGGTCAGGGCCTTTTCCTGCCACGTGCAAGGTTTGAAAACAAAAGTAGACAATACGTGCAGGCTCCTGTTGTGTTTGCATGACAGCAGTCTATATGCCAAAAAATGAATTTACAAGTAATAGAGAGACACATCTTCACTAGAATCATACCCTTTTCTAAATTTCTAAAAGGTATAGCGGAGTAGTTACTATATTTTTACCAAAAAAGCTCTCTACTTTGAAAGAGAGCTTCATTTTATTATTTTGTATACCATCCTAAACCAAGTGAACCTTCACCTAAATGGGTACCAATTACTGGTCCGAAATAACCGATTCTAAATTCAACATGCGGGTATATTTCTTTTAATTCCTGTTCCCACTCTTTTGCTTCTTCTTCGCGATTCGCATGAATAATAACAGCTTCCATTGAGATCCCTTTACTTGCTTGTTCATCAAAGATTTCTACAATACGTTTTAACGCTTTTTTACGCGTACGGATTTTTTCAAATGGAATAATAATTTTATCACGGAAATATAATACCGGCTTCACTTGTAATAAACTTCCAAGAAATGCTTGTGCACTATTTAAACGGCCACCGCGCTGCAAATGATGTAAATCATCAACAACGAAGTACGCATCTATCGTTTTCTTCATTTCATCGAAACGAGCAAGAATCTCTTTCGGGCTTTTTCCTTCACTCGCCATTTTTGCACCTTCACGTGCATAAAATCCTTGTACTTCACAGCTAATTTCCGAGTCGTATGTATATACATCTACTCCTTCTACCATTTGACCAGCTGTCGTTGCCGTCTGATATGTACCACTAATGCCGCTAGAAAGATGTATACTAATCACCGTATCATACTCTTTCCCTAGCTCTTCAAATAACTCAACAAACTTTCCGATAGCTGGTTGTGATGTCTTCGGCAGTTCTTCTTGCTCCCTAACTTTCTCATAAAAATCTTCCGCTGAAATTTCCATTTCTTCTTGATAAGATTCATTTCCGAAAATAACATTCAAAGGAATCATATGTATATGTGATTCTTCACGTACATGTTTCGGTATATATGCCGTACTATCGGTTACAATAGCTATTTTCATTTTCGTACCTACCTTATAAACAGTTTTATTATTTATTGTACATGAAAATGGAAAAAGGTGCATTAACTGACGAAAACGAGAGGGAAAGATTATAAACACTATTTCAACAATTTACAACACAAAAATTCAAATTATAATAGAAAGAGCTAAATTTCTGCAAAAAAGATTTGAAACTCTAAACTAGCCCTTTTAGAATAAAGAGTACTGGTAATTTATCCCGTTCTAATCGGGATTAAAATACACATTGATAAAAGTTGCAATTTACAAGGATGGGAGCGTATATCATTGTTATTACAATATTTCACAGTAAAGGGATATGGCGAACACGAAATAGTTATTCAAAAATCTCGCTTTATTTGCTATGTAAACCGCGCAACAACAGAAGAAGAAGCACAAGAATTTATCCAAAAGATTAAAAAGCAACATTGGAATGCAACCCATAATTGCTCTGCCTACTTAATTGGTGAACATGACCAAATTCAAAAAGCAAACGACGACGGAGAGCCGAGCGGTACGGCCGGTGTACCCATTCTAGAAGTATTAAAGAAGCGTCACTTAAAAGATACTGTCGTCGTTGTCACACGCTATTTTGGGGGCATTAAACTCGGAGCGGGTGGTTTAATTCGTGCATATGGAAAATGTACAAGTGAAGGTCTCAATCATATCGGCATCGTTGAACGAAAACTGATGCGCGTCATGAAAACGGAAATTGATTATACATTACTTGGAAAAGTTGAACATGAATTACGTAACTCTATATACACTATTAAAGATATACATTACTTAGATCACGTTACATTCGATACGTATGTGGAGGAAGACAAAAAACAATCCTTCATAGAATGGATGATTGAAATCACAAATGGGAAATGTACAATTAACGAAGATGAGATGCTATATTTAGAACAAGATATAGCACATCAATAAATAGTAACCACTCAGTCACTCTATGAAAAGCCGATAGAAAAGCATTTTTTTAAGTGGTCGAGAGGGACTGGCTATGTATAGTAGCGGTCAGGTCCTTTTCCTGCCACGCGCAAAGTTTTAAAACAAAGAAAGGCAGCGAGGTGTAGGTCCATTTTTATCCCGCATTAACGAGCAGTAAGACCCCCACCTTAGAGAAGCGAAGAAGATAGGTGGGGGGACAACTGCCCGTAAAAGCCCGATTGGTTCAACTAACCATCAGTGAGAAAAGCGTCACTGATGGAAGTTTCACTTTATCTTCATGGCAGCAATTATAGGTAAGCGGATTTTCGCTGGAATTATACTCCTTACCAAATTTCTAAATGAAATGTATGGCTGAGTAGTTACAATAAATATTACTTAAAGGAGATTATTTATGGAAGATCGTTATCATCATCTCCAGAATAGAAAAGCGAAAAAGAAAAGAAGACGCAAAGGGTTCATATTCCTCATTTTTGCTCTCCTTATTGGAGGCGCAGGAGTTTATGCTTATAATTCCTATTCTTCTTTAATGGGAATTTATAGCGGCATGAAACACGATAAATCGAAACTCCGTACAGAAGATGTAGAAATTACGAAAAAGCCATTTAGTCTTTTAATTATGGGAATTGAAGATTACGCAACAGGCGGCGAAAATGGACGAACCGATTCCTTAATGTTTGCAACAATTAATCCAAATTCACAAAAAGTATCATTAATGAGTATCCCGCGTGATTCACGCGTAACAATTGTTGGGCGCGACAAAAAAGATAAAATCAACGCTGCTCATGCCTACGGCGGCGAAAAAATGACAAGAGACACAGTAGAAAACTTTTTAAAAGTACCTGTGGATCACTATATAAAACTGGACTTTAAAGGATTTAAAGGTATCGTCGATGCTGTTGGCGGCGTTACAGTCGATGTTCCATTTGATTTTTGGGAACGATCTGATGTGAACTATTATAAAAAGATTGAGTTTAAAAAAGGACAACAGCATTTAAACGGAGAAGAAGCATTAGCTTATGTTCGGATGAGAAAGCAAGATCCAAATGGTGATTTTGGACGCGCAACTCGTCAACGTCAAGTACTTGCAGCGGTCGTACACGAATTAAACTCACCTTCTACCGTATTTAAGATAAATGACCTTGCAAAAGCAATCGGGAAATACATCAAAACAGATATACCTATATCCGACGGTCTTGCACTCTACAAAAAATTCTCTGGTTTTGATGCATCTAGCATTCAAACAGTAAAACTGGAAGGCGAAGATAAGAAAATAGATGGAATTTATTATTTCATTCCAAACGAACTAAACATCCAAGAAGTTCGCCATACCTTTAATCAAAACTTAGAAATACCAGATCCTGCGTCAAATACGCAAGAACAATCTGAATCAAAAGAACCGGCTAAACCAACGAACGGCTCAAATACAGAACAAGAACCAGCTAAACCTGACCAAGATTCGAATACACAAAAGACACCGTCATCCAATCAGCAATCAAATGAAGAATGGCAAATGTCTCCTCACTAAGAAAAAGCTGTCTCCTTTCAAGGAGACAGCTTTTTTTCTTCTAATATGCATTATTTATTAAAATGTTCAACAATCGCTTTCACAATACGCTCTGACGCATGGCCATCACCGTATGGATTCGATGCTTTTGCCATTGCACTGTGTGCTTCTGTATCTGATAATAACTCGTTTGCTAAGTTGAAAATTGTTTCTTCATCTGTACCAGCAAGCTTTAATGTACCTGCTTCAATACCTTCTGGACGCTCTGTTGTATCACGAAGAACAAGAACTGGCACACCAAGTGATGGCGCTTCTTCTTGCACACCGCCAGAATCCGTTAACATTAAGTGTGAGCGGGCAGCAAAGTTATGGAAGTCAATTACATCAAGCGGTTCGATTAAATGAATACGATTATGCTCCCCTAAAATTTCTCCTGCAATTTCACGAACAACAGGATTCATATGTACTGGATATACAACTTGTACGTCTTCATGTGTTTCAACAAGACGTTTAATTGCACGGAACATATTACGCATCGGCTCACCTAAATTTTCACGACGGTGTGCTGTCATAAGAACAAGGCGATCATCCCCAACCTTCTCTAACACCGGATGTGTATACGATTCTTTTACTGTCGTTTTTAACGCATCAATTGCTGTATTTCCTGTAATAAAAATGTTTGCCTCTTTTTTATTCTCTTGTTGTAAGTTTGTTGCAGACTTCGTTGTTGGTGCAAAATGAAGATCTGCCATTACACCAGTTAATTGACGGTTCATTTCTTCTGGATATGGAGAATATTTATCCCATGTACGAAGGCCAGCTTCCACATGACCAATTGGAATTTGATTATAAAAGGCAGCGAGACTTGCAATAAATGTCGTTGTTGTATCACCATGTACAAGAACGATGTCTGGTTTCGCTTCTTTCATAACCTTATCTAAACCCTCTAAACCACGAGTTGTAATATCAATTAACGTTTGACGGTCTTTCATAATATTTAAATCATAATTTGGCTTAATACCAAAAATGTCTAACACTTGATCCAGCATTTGACGATGTTGTGCTGTTACAGTCACAATAGACTCAATTTGCTGTGAATGTTTTTGCAATTCTAACACGAGAGGGGCCATTTTGATAGCTTCCGGACGCGTTCCAAAAATCGTCATTACTTTAATGCGTTCTGTCATGTTCAATTCCTCTCTTCTTTCAGTTTCTCAATTCGTCATGTACGACAACACTTATTATTATATATGAGAATCCAAAATGACAAAAAGAAATATTTCCTAAAAAACATGTGAAACATTACGCTTTCGTATGACCCTTCTGCCTATGGAATAGTAATCAATCGCATATTTCTCCGCTTCTTCTAGCGCATAACAATTTCTTCCGTCAAATACAATTGGTTCATTCATAAGCTGTACATATTTCGCAATCGGATACGTTCGAATACTTTCCCACTCCGTTACAATAAATGCTGCGTCTGCTTTTATAATCGCTTCGCTTATATCCACGCTATATTGTACGCGATTCATAAAGATACGCTTTGCATGTAAAATCGACTTCGGATCATACACAATAACGTGAGCACCTCGTTCCAATAGCTGCTCAATAATGAGAAGAGATGGGGCTTCCCGTATATCATCTGTATTTGGTTTAAATGAAAGACCGAGAACAGCAACTCGTTTTCCTTGTAAATTCATGACTTTCTCTGCTTTTTCCACAAGTGAAGCTTGTTGCTTATTATTCACTTCAATGACCGCTTTTAGCAGCCTAAAATCATGAGCCACATTCCCCGCAATTTGCACAAGTGCATTTGTGTCTTTCGGAAAACAGGAACCGCCATATCCAATACCCGCTTGCAGAAAATGCGGACCAATTCGTTTATCAATCCCCATCCCAGCTGCCACTTCTGTCACATTAGCTTGTACTTTTTCACATATGTTTGAAATCTCATTGATAAAGCTAATTTTCGTTGCTAAAAAAGCATTCGATGCGTACTTAATCATCTCCGAACTACGTATATCCGTTGTAAACACTTCAATTGGCAACGTCTTATAAAGATCGGCAACCCGATTCGCAACCTCTGTTGTTTCCGCTCCAATTATAATGCGATCGCCATGAAAGAAATCGTGCACCCCGCAGCCTTCTCGTAAAAACTCCGGATTTGATACAAGCTGGACACTTATATTTGTTTGTAATGACCTCTGAATCCATTCTTTCATCGCATCATTTGTTCCAACCGGAACCGTACTTTTCGTTACGACGATTACATCTTGTTTTGCATGCATCCCAATATCACAGCACACATTTATAATATGTGTTAAATTTGCAGATCCATCTGAGTAAGAAGGTGTACCTACCGCCACAAAAATATAATCAACTGCCTCGTAAGCTTCTTCTCTTTTTGAAGTAAATGATAGTTTCTGTTTCAAAACAGCATCTTCCAATAATTTTTGTAACCCCGGTTCGTATATCGGCAGTTCATTTTCTTCTAGCAACCGTATTTTTTGTTCGTTAATATCAAAACACGTCACAGAGTGCCCAAGCGTCGCAAGTCCAACCCCTGTCACTAACCCAACATACCCAGTACCTACCACCGTAATTTTCATACATACACCTCCTTCTTATGGTTCGTTTCATCTTTTAAGCTTTCGCAAAAAAACAAGTCAGCTGCTTACCTGCAGCTGACTTGTTTTCACTTACTATATCCATTCGGATGGGATGTATGCCATTCCCAAGCTGTTTGAATCATTTCTTCAAGCGAATATTTTGCCTTCCAACCTAATTCGTTATAAATCTTTTCTGATGAAGCGATAAGTTGTGCTGGATCTCCAGCACGGCGCTCTGCGTGAATCACATTTGCTTTTTTCTCAGTTACACGTTCACACGTTTCAATCACTTCTTTTACAGAAAAGCCTTTTCCGTTTCCTAAATTGTATACTTCATTTGTTTTTTGTTCATTTTGTAAACTTTGCAGTGCTAAAATGTGCGCCGCCGCTAAGTCTGTCACATGAATATAATCGCGAATACAAGTGCCATCATGTGTATCATAATCTGTACCAAAGACAGCAATCGATTCACGTTTTCCTAATAAGTGCTGAAGCACAAGCGGAATTAAATGTGTCTCTGGCGTATGATCTTCTCCAATTGTTCCTGATACATGAGCTCCCGCTGCATTAAAGTAACGAAGTACAACATATTTCATGCCATAAGCTGCATAGAAATCTTGTAAAATATGCTCAACCATTAATTTAGAACGTCCGTATGTATTGATTGGATTTGTTGCAGTCTTTTCCGTAATCATATCTGTCTCCGGAATTCCGTACGTTGCCGCTGTTGAAGAGAAGATAAATGATGTTACGCCATGTTCTATCATTTTCTCGAGCAACGTAATCGTTGCCGTCACGTTGTTTTTATAATATTTCAATGGATTTGAAACAGATTCACCAACAAGACTATTTGCCGCAAAATGCATAACAGCATCAATAGAATAGTTACTAAATACACGATCTAAATCCGCCGCGTTACTTAAATCTCCTACTTCTAAGATTGCTCTCTCATCAACACTTTTACGATGACCAGTTGATAAGTTATCTAATACGACCACTTCAAATTTTTGATCTAACAATTGTTTTACTGTATGACTTCCAATATATCCTGCTCCGCCAACAACTAAAATCATGGTTTCTCCCCCTATAAAAAATATATCATCCGATAGCTCCATATTTATTATAAAGCAATTCCTACCTGTAAAATCAACCTTCTCCTAATAACTCGTAACACAAAAGAATTCACCTTTACTCTACCATGACCTTCATATAACATTTACCATCAACCTTAAATATAGGAAACATACATATTTTTCTGTAAAATATCCATATTAAGACTAATTTTCATCAATAATTCGCTTTTAAAATGTCATATATTTCAGTTATTACAAATTGAAGTCAGGCGAAAAAAAGATTGAATTCCACTCTTTTTATGATACCATATGTTATGAGCCAAAAACATATATTGACTTTTTAAGTAAAAGAGAGAGATTTCAATACGTTAAAATATAAAAGGTGGGGTATTAATGGACTCACGAATTATTTATGCAGTTTTGGCATCTTTCATTACCGTACTGATTGCTACCCCTTTCGTAATTAAGTTAGCATTTAAGATTGGGGCAACAGACAAGCCAAATGCTCGTAAAGTACACCAAAACATTATGCCTCGTCTTGGCGGACTGGCAATCTTTATCGGAGTTGTGATAGGGTGCTTTGTTAGCGGCTTGTATGAACAGCGTATCGTATCGATTAGTATAGGTGCTGTCATCATCATTATCATTGGAATACTAGATGATATGTATGAATTATCTGCAAAAGTAAAATTCGGCGGACAACTTGCAGTCGCATTGTTAATCGTGAAAAACTTACAAATACCAGTGCTTTACATTCCAATTTTAGGAGAAACTGAACTTGGATGGCTATCTTATCCAATTACAGTCTTTTGGATTGTCGGTATTACAAACGCTATTAATTTAATTGACGGACTTGACGGATTATCAGCTGGCATATCTTCCATTGTTCTTGCAACATTAGCTTACATGGCTGCTACGAGCGTTACTGGTGCCGGTAGTGTAATCATTTTACCGCTCGCACTCATCGTATTAGCAAGTACAATTGGATTTTTATTCTATAACTTCCATCCAGCGAAAATCTTTATGGGAGATACAGGGGCACTGTTTTTAGGATATTGTATTGCGGTGCTATCACTACTTGGACTATACAAAAGCGTAACATTGTTTAGCTTTATCGTTCCAATCATTATTTTAGGAGTACCAATCTTTGATACAACATTTGCGATTATTCGCCGCGTTGTAAATAAGAAACCAATTTCAGCACCAGATAAATCTCATTTGCATCACCGCTTACTGGCTATAGGGTTCTCTCATCGAACAACGGTGCTAATTATTTATGCATTTGGTATTTTCTTTAGTGTGAATGCCATTATTTTTTCAAAAGCAACATTATGGCTCTCGATTGTTCTTCTATTCCTTCTTATTTTAATTACTGAAATTGTGGCAGAGATTATCGGCCTTGTCCATGATCGCTATAAACCAATTATTTCAGTCTATAAAAAAGTAAAAAGACGTGAAGAATAAAAGTAGTATAACCAATACAACCTAAAAATATGCAAACAGGACGATCTCTGCAAAGAAATTCTCCTGTTTTTTTGTTTTCCAAAATATAGTTCGTTTGAGAATGTCCGCCTTGGAGCAAGATAACAGTACAATCTTCAGATTAGGGTGAGCATCATGATTAAGCGAACACTTTTATTTATTTGTTTGTTTTCTACTATCATCTTATGTTTTCTATCACCTATGCAGGCTGCCGTTGTACCTTCACATGAGAATCGCCCTATCTCTCATTCTGAAACACAACTGCCACGTCAATATACAGCTGCTCCGCAAACAAAAGTGGCTTATTTGACATTCGATGATGGACCAAACAAATACACATCACAAATTTTGAACATTTTAAAGCAAAAAAACGGAAAAGCAACCTTCTTTGTTATCGGTGGTCGCGTCTCCCGTTATCCTCAAACAACAAAACGAGTAATTGGAGAAGGTCATTATTTAGGATTACATAGTATGTCCCATAATGCAAAATCCCTTTATAACGGTGATCCCTCTATTTTAGTTTCTGAAATGGAACAGGCCCGGGAAATTGTTCGGGCCATCACTGGAATTGACACACATCTCGTTCGCGTTCCGTATGGCAGCATGCCCTATTTAAAGAAAAATTATCGAGATGCCCTCGTTGCATCTCACTATAAACTGTGGGATTGGACAATCGATACATACGATTGGAAAAGCGCTCATAATCCATCTGCCGTATTAGAACGAGTAATGAATCAAAGTGATAAACCAGTCGAAGTCATTTTAATGCACGATTCAAACGTTACTGTACAAATCTTACCAAAAGTCATTGACTATCTTCATTCACAAGGATATACACTCCTTCCTTATAATCCTTCTTCTCATTTAGAAGTGAACTTTTGGAAGGACGCGAGATTATAACAGCTTTAGTCTCTACTAAAGCTGTTCAATTTCTATATGTATACCTACATAAAACCACTTCAACCAAATGAAAAGCACTTGAAATTGGTTGAAGTGGTTTTTATAATGAAATTCTTTGTTAAAAAAGAAAAAGAACATAAGAAGCCTCAACGAAGAGGTTTCTTTTGTTCTTTCTCAATGACAAGTGATTTTGCAGAACTATTATCCGTTGGCTCAAAGATAGTTAGGAGGCTATCTTCTTACATTTTTACTGTAACATAAAAAGTTACTTCTCACATATGCAATTTTACATATTCATAACATTCTTGTTATTTTCTTATTTACATAGATTCGATATGATGTATAAATACAAGTTAAAAAACGACATCTTCCTTTATAAAAACCTTATTCAAGAAAAAGGTGACTCCTATCACTATGAAATCTAAACAAAGTATCGTAAAACACTTGCAAATATTAATAGAAATCTTTCTCGTTTCCACGAAACTTGGGCTCACTTCCTTCGGAGGACCTGTTGCACATCTTGGCTATTTTCATAATGAATACGTTCAGAAACGAAAATGGATGGATGAAAGAAGCTACGCTGATTTTGTAGCACTTTGTCAATTCCTTCCCGGCCCTGCTAGTAGTCAAGTTGGAATCGGAATTGGATTATCACGAGGCGGTATACTTGGAGCGATTGTTTCTTGGCTTGGATTTACGCTCCCTTCTGTTCTTACGCTCGTCCTATTTGCTTCATTACTGCAGCAGATCGATATTGCAAACGCGGGATGGATTCACGGCTTAAAACTAGTAGCCGTAGCAATTGTCGCTCATGCATTATGGGGAATGGCGCAAAAGCTAACACCAGACCGGGGCCGCGCAACGATCGCAGTCATCGCCGCGGCTACTGTTCTATTATTCCAAACAGCTTGGGTACAAATTATCGTTATTCTATTTGCGGGCATCATTGGACGGCTCTTATACAGGGAACATACGATAACCGCTGAAACAGAAATATCTATTCCCATCTCACGCAAAGTCGCAGCACTATGTCTATCTTTATTCTTTCTCTTATTAATACTATTGCCGATACTACGCCCTTTCTCGCACTGGATTTCTATGTTTGATAGTTTCTATCGCTCAGGCTCTCTCGTCTTTGGCGGCGGTCATGTCGTTCTTCCGCTCCTAGAAAATGAATTTGTGTCAAACGGCTATATAACGAAAGAACAATTTCTCGCTGGCTACGGAATGACGCAAGCCGTTCCTGGGCCATTATTCACATTTGCCGCTTATATTGGGGCTATTATGGATGGAACCGCCGGGGCAACAATTGCGACAATTTCCATTTTCCTTCCCGCCTTCTTACTCGTTGTCGGCGTACTGCCTTTTTGGGATGCACTGCGCCGTAAACCGTACGTACAAGGGGCTATGTTCGGTATAAATGCAGCGGTTGTCGGCATTTTACTCGCCGCTTTCTATCATCCGATTTGGACAAGCTCGGTTATGCAGCCCGCTGATTTCGTTGTCGCATTACTCTTATTTACAATGCTTGCCTTTTGGAAAATGCCGCCGTGGGTCATTGTGATAATTGGTGCGATCAGCGGGATGATTTTGTCGATACTATGAAACGAGACTGATGGAAAAAGCACATAGATGCTGTTTCCGTCAGTCTCGTTTTTACGTTCCTACCAATATATCGGCGGAAGTATCACTTTTATCGGCGGTTCGACACGATTTAAAGACCCTTCGACAACGTTCAACATGTGAATCGTCCATTCACTAGAACTGGATTACACCGCAAGATGGACTTTTTTGGCCAACTCCATTTCTGTACTACCCCTAAAACTTCACAAGCTCGATCCCGCCCGGAAGCTGACTCTCTGTTAAAATACGTAACTCTTCAACACGTTTCATGACATAAGACGAACATTTCAACAGCTCTGCATCTATACAAGCTGGATGTACCATAATTTCAACGATTGTCCCGTCTTGTACACGCTCATTTAATTTTGTAAAGTAATCGTCCGTTACACCATCCCCGTAAAAATCATGTAAAAACACATCAGAAAACGGGCGTACTGCACGTTCTTGTTCACAGCGGCGCACCGGAAGATGGTATTTTTCTGCTAATCGTTCTAATACATCGTGCAAAATTGGCAGTGCATGTACATGATGATGACTATCAAGGTGTGTCGGTGTTAAGCCATATGATAGAAACTTTTCAATTTGCGCCGTCCACTCCCGCTCGGCATCATCTAGATCTATATTCTCTTCTCGCACCGTACTTTGCGAATGAAACGAACCATCTTCTTTTACAAGAGAAGGTACATCAGAAAGAAGCGGTTTTCCTGCGGTTAATACAAGATGTACGCCCACTCCGAGCGTCTTATATTCCTTCGCTAATTGCACTGCATGTTCTGTCCCTGGCATATTCATCATCATCGTTGCCGAATTCACAAGTCCGTTAACATGCGCATCAATAATGCCGTAGTTTACACCTCGTGTTAATCCAAAATCATCTGCGTTTACAATTAATTGAATCATGACATCCTCTCCTGTATGCATTCATTTTGATGTTTCAACAGAAAAATCTCAATACCCACTACTTCATCGCACGGGGCAAAAGCAAGCCCTGACCGCTCCTATGCACGGTCAGTCCCTCTCGACCACCCTAAAAAAGAGTCTTTTTTCACTTCAAATTCATACTAATTCTAACTGAAAAAAAGCGGGCTTCACAGCTCCGCTTTCTTAAAAAACTGCGGAAGATACTCCTTATGAGCTTCCAGCATTTCATCTAATATTTGTTTTGCTACTTTATCAGATGGGACAAGCGGATTAATGGTCATCGCAAGCAGTGCTTTATGATAATCACCTGTTATAGCGGCTTCAATTGTTACGCGTTCAAACGATTTAATTTGCTGAACTAGACCGCGAACTGGCACTGGTAAGTCCCCAACTGCAATCGGTTTTGGACCATCCTTTGTAATCACACAGTTTACCTCAACAGCAGAATCAACTGGTAAACTTGCGATTGCACCATTATTTCGTGTATTTACAGGCTGAATATCACCTTTATTGTTATAAATAGACGTAATTAAGCTACAAGCTGCATCGCTATAATATGCTCCGCCGCGTTTTTCTAGTTGCGGTGGCTTACTATCTAAGTTTGGATCTTTATACAGTTCAAACAGATCATTCTCTAACTTTTTTACCACTTCTGCACGTGTACCATTTTCCAGTGACGCCTTCTTTTCTTCTTCTAACATTTCGCGTGTTTTGTAATAGTAACGGTGGTATGGGCATGGAATTGCTCGAAGCGCACGAATGAAATCAGGCTCCCAATCCAGCATCGCAATATTTTGCATCGTCATTTGTTTCTCTGGATCTGTCATAAATTCCAGCACACGGTCCATGACGCTCACACCATCTACATACACATCTAGCCCGTACACCATATGATTTAAGCCTGCAAAATCAACGTGTACGCGGCTTGGATCTACCTCGAGAATCTTCGCTAATCCCATACGAATCCCAATCGGAACGTTGCATAATCCAACAACCTTTTTAACGTTTGTATAGCGAAGAACAGCTTCTGTTACCATACCTGCTGGATTTGTAAAATTAATTAACCATGCATTCGGGCAGAGTTCCTCTATATCTTTACAAATAGCTAAAATAACCGGAATCGTTCGTAAAGCTTTAAATAAACCGCCAGGACCATTTGTC
This sequence comes from Bacillus sp. JJ864, assembly GCF_036963045.1. Lineage (NCBI taxonomy): Bacteria > Bacillati > Bacillota > Bacilli > Caryophanales > Bacillaceae > Bacillus > Bacillus sp. JJ864. The sequence continues at coordinate 90,289 of NZ_JBALLY010000020.1, forward strand.
TCCTGACCGATTACATCATACTTTAACGGAATGGCTTCATCTTTGCCGCGCGCTTCTAACAATCCAACGCGAAACTGCGTTGTCACAAAGTCCGCATCTTTTAACCCTTCGCGGCGATCTAGCGTTAGATGAATATCAATTGGTACTCCTGCTTTTTTCACCATACGCTTTGCTAAATTACCAACAATCTCTAACTTTTCTTTTCCTTCTTCCACATCAATTAACCAAATTTCCCGAACAGGAAGTTCATGATAACGCTTAATAAAACCTTCAATCAACTCCGGCGTATAACTAGAGCCACCGCCAATGGTTGCAATTTTTATTCCACGCATACTACATGTTCTCCTTTCGCATTGATTGTTTTATAAATTGAAAGTTTATTCAGTGTAGTAATGGAATTTCTATTTTTTCTCCTCTTGCTTCTGATTGTATGAGCTTATTTTGGAAATGATGCGCTTCATTCATCGTTTCCCGGGCTTCTTCAACTAAAGCAGTATAAAAATACGCCAAATGCATTTCACACTTGGCGTACATTTATATTTCTATTTCAGCTGATTATTTAAACTCTCAATCTTTTTCTTCCAATATATTGTCATCGCAAACCATATAATAAAATAGACGAAGATAAAGATTCCTACGCAAATGAGAATGGAACTTACATGATTAGGAATCCACCCCAACCATACTGCCACTGGAAGAAATGTTCCTAATAATATAATGAAATGAATGATTGTTTGTTTTAATAAGCTCCATTCCTCTCTCTCAAAAACGAAAGAAGCAACAGAAAAGATCACCCCAATTATATTTGCTACAACAAGATTGATTAACAATGTCCTTGTCTCTATTGTCTCCATCCCGTTTGCATAACCGATTCCCAAAAATAATAAGCTATAAAACATCGCCATCCCCATACCAGCTGCTAGCTTTGCACCTATTCTATCCATCATCATACTAACCTCCTATATTTAAAACTTCTTTAATAATCGGTACATATTTTCGCGAAACGTACTCTTTCATTCCATTTGAAAAATGGGCACACATGCTGCCACTAAACGACATTTCAAAACTTTTTACATGCTTTATATTTGCAATTGTCGATTTTGAGAACCTAACAAATCCTTCTCGCTGTAAGGAAGTCTCTAATTCATATAACCGATGTTTTACTTCCAGATTTCCTTTTGACGTTTGGGCAAATACTTTTCTGCCTTCTGAATAGAACCAATATATTTCCTTGAACTCCAATATATAAAACTGCTGCTCTGCTATCCCAACAATTTGCTTGATCGTCCCCCCTTCTAATATTTTCAAAATGTGCTGAACATCTTCAGTCATTTCTTTCGTCCTTATCACGATTTCTAGTTCTTCATGTGCTGGGTCTAAATCAATATGAATCTTCATATCAGCCCCCCTTTACTACTTCATTTTTACATAAATGTGGAAAAAATAAATGGATATGTACATAAGTGGTCCCGTTATTTGTTTCACTTGTCGTTTTTGGTGCATGAAAAAGACCTTGCACACGCAAGGCCTATTTTCCCTCTAACATCTTCCTATATAAATCAACAAACTCACTCGCTAATTCCTTCATTATTATAGCATTCATAAGGTGATCCTGTGCGTGAACGAACAGTAACGTAAGTTCGACCCGTTCGCCGCCTGCCTCTTGTTGAATCAATGCTGTTTGTAAGCGATGTGCTTCCTTTAACTCGCTGTCTGCTTCTTGCAATTTTCCGTCCGCTTCGGAAAGCTTTCCTTGTTTCGCAAATTGAATTGCCTCCATTGCTGAGCTTCTCGCATTTCCCCCGTGTAAAATTAAATGAAAAGCTGTTGTCTCTATCGTATCCATATCCTTCTATTGCTCCCCCTTTTCTTCTGCCTGCTTTTGCTTATCCCACATTTTTAGGAATGGGAAATAGATGAAAAAAGCTAAGAAGAAGTTTACTAGCTGCATTACAACACCTGAAATCTTACCGCCCGTTGCTAAATAGCCGCTAAACAGAATCGGTGTTGTCCACGGTACAGCTGCGCCGCTTGGCCGCGCCACAAAACCCCATTCCATCGCAAAATATGTCACAATCGTTAGGACAAGAGGAACAAGAATAAATGGAATAAGAAGAAGGGGATTTAACACAATTGGCATTCCAAATGTCACCATCTCATTAATATTAAAAATACCTGGTCCAATGGATAACCTGCCTAAACTTTTTAACTGCTGACTTCGTGCGAATAGTAACATCGCTACGACAAGTGCGAGCGTTGCCCCAGAACCACCCATATAAATCCATAAATCAAAGAATTGCTTTGTAATTGTATTTGGCAGATCCTGCCCAGCTTGAAAGGCGACGCGGTTTTGATCCATTAATGAAAGCCAAATGGGATCCATCACTCCGCCAACAATTGCCGCTCCGTGAATCCCGCATGCCCACAATAATTGAACAAGAATAATCGCAATCACAGCTCCAAATATGCTAGCACCAAGTGTACTAAGCGGTGCTTGCAGCAATTGTCCCACAATATTATGAATGCTGCCAAATGAAGTGCGCTCCAAAATTAGCCGTATAATCCATAGGGCAGTAATCACAACAAAACCAGGAATAAGTGCAATAAACGAACGCGATACTGCTGGCGGTACTGTTTCTGGCATTTTAATCACAATATTTTTTTGGATAATAACGCGGTATATTTCTGTAGATATAAGTGCTAAAATCATCGCCACAAATAAACCTTGGCTGCCAGTAAGTGCAGCTGGGATCACGCCTTCTACTAAAATACTTTCCTTTGTCGTTTCTACAATATGAGAAACTTGAAATGGTGTTGCTAATAAGAAGGATACAAGCGACAACGCCCCTGATGCTAATGCATCTACTCTATATTGTTCCGCCAACCTGTAAGCGATTCCAAAACTAGCGATTAAAGACATAATATTAAACGTAACACTTACAGGATACCCTAATACTTTTTGCCAACCATCCCCAAATAAGTTGGCCATGAAATCATTATATCCAGGTATCGGCAACGCACTAATAATTAAGAAAAATGATCCGATAATTAAGAAAGGCATCGTTAAAATAATTCCGTCTCGAACAGCTTGTAAGTGACGCTGCTCTGCAATTCTTCCTGCTACAGGCATAACGTATCTTTCCAAAAATCCCGTCATTCTCTCCACTCTCCTTATGCCTTCATTGACAATGCTGCTTGTAACACCGCTTCCCCATTACAAAGTCCATAATGTACAGGTTGAATGACATTCACAGGTATTCCTTTTTCTTTACAAAGCTCTTGCATTTTCGGTAATAGATAACGTACTTGCGGGCCAAGTAATAATACATCCGCTTCATCAATATGATTGCGCACATCCGCCCCAGATACGGCCCAAATTCTAGCTTCTATCCCTTGCGCCTCTGCTGCTCTCTCCATCTTTGTAACAAGCAAACTCGTAGACATCCCCGCGGCGCAGCAAAGTAAAATGTTCATATGATGCCCCCTTTCTCATTAGCTCTTTACAGCTACCCATAAGGTTAAGCTAACCTATATATATGTCTAGGGAAATTCTTATATGACGAGCATATAAAGTGAAACTTCCATCAGTGGGGTTTTTTTCATCCCCCACTGATGGAAAGCCCGCCCAATCGGGCTTTTACGGGCAGTTGTCCCCCACCTACCTTCTTTAGAAAAGCGGAAGCGGCTCGTCCAGAATGTGAGGGGGATGGAGCTTCTGACGTAGAGGTGTTTTTTACCTCGTAGGAAGAAGCGAAGCCACCGAACATTCTAGCCACTGGAACTGGACAATACTCTCTCTCAATCTTGAGGCGGGGGATCTTACTGCCCACGAATAGCAGGATAAACAAAAATTCTCTTTGCATTTCACACATTGACACGAAATTGTTACAAGTTTCACAAAGTGTCTATATCACTATCCTCGTTCCTGTACTATTATAATCGTGTAAGGAATAGGAGATGATGACAATGACACAAAATGCACCCGAGTTTAAAATCTTGCAAAGCATCGCCTTTCTAGCAGTTGTTCTGCAAAGCTCATTACTATATACAATGAACCTTGGAAACTTATCACTTGAGCAGTCTATTGTTATCGGCATGCTATTTAATCTAGCGAAGTTCTCGGCTCCGGCATTTATTTTCATTGTCGGCTTTCATCTAATTAGTCAATATACAAAACAGATGCTATATACACAGTACATTTATGAAAAAACAACAAGTTTACTAGCACCATATTTCTTTTGGTCCATTGTTTACTTATTGATGGCGAAGCAAATACCATCCCTATGGGGTGTGATTCATAGCCTTCTGCTCGGAACAGCAGCACCGCACCTTTGGTATGTTGTGATGATGTTTCAAATTCATTTATTGTTCCCGCTTCTTTGTTTCGTCTTTCACTGGTTTCATAGACGCATTCATAACAAGCAGGATGTATATCGGTATACATTTGCCTTTGCTCTCATTTACTTTCTATTAATGTGGTTCTCATCTCACTACATTTTCAACGGAGAGCCATTAACAAAATTTACAACTTTACATTATACAGATCGCTCTTTCTTATTCTATTCTTTCTATTTTGTTATGGGAGGAATTGCAGCAGTTGCCCTGCAAGCTTGGCGTACCTTTATCTTTAAACATTTGCCACTTGTTACATGTTTATTTTTCGCTTTATTTCTATTCATTAATTATGAACTCTTTAGTTTTCATGGTGTAAATACAATTCGCCTTACTGTTACAACATATTTAAAACCATCGATGTTTGTATACATCGTTTGTGAAATTGTCATTTTATATGCGTTATCTATAACAATTGCACAGCATCGCACCTTCTTACATAAAGGGCTTCGCTATATTGGGAACTTTACGTACGGAGCGTATTTGGCACACTTTTTCTTCTTACAAATGAGTGTGAAACTATTATCTTTCTTTGCCTTACCAACAAACTCAATTGTATATAGCATATGCTTATTTAGCTGCACAGCCATTTTATCTTTAGGAACAATCATTGCGTTTAGCTATATGCCATTTCATAAATGGATTACAGGCCCGACTCCTTCTCTCTCACTTTCTTTATCATTAAGTGAAGCCTCCATTAAGAAGGGCTTACTATTTCGCAAATAACACCATACAAAAGAGGTAACCTTTTTCAGATTACCTCTTTTTCTTTATTGCTATAGTAATGAAGTTATCCCTTCACTACACGCTTTCTTTTGCTGGCCGATATAATGCTTGTACGAGACGATCATATTCACGCCTAGTAATTTCTTTATTATATAGCTTTAACAATAAATCTTTATGCTCTTTCGAAAATGCCATTTTTTTAATGACTTCTGGATACATGAAAACTTCCCCCTCCGTTTCATGAATACGACTAAATCCAGTGAACATTAGCATTTCTGCCCTATAGTTTATAAAAACAGCCGAAAAGAACTTACGTTCGCATAAAGCATTATAAAATATTTTTCTTCAAAGCACAATTCTAAAATGAAAATTCTTCTTTTTGTTTATTTTCTGAAGATTTAAACATTACAATCTCTCCTCAAGTACATACATATTTTTTGTCACTTTTTTGAATAAATTTTCCATAAAGGTAAGAAAATAATGGCAAAAAGAGAAGAGGAGTAGACTTATGGATACTGTTACCCTATCGCGTGCTTTCTTTGGATCATCGTTAGCCTTCCATATTATTTTTGCAACGCTAGGAATCGGACTTTCTTTAATGATTTTTATAAGTGAAGTGTTATATCACTGGAAAAAGGATCCCGATTACTCTGTGATGGCCAAAAGATGGACGAAAGCATTTGCGATTCTTCTTGGCGTTGCCATTCCAACAGGAACAATTGTGGGCGTCCAAATTTCCTTACTTTGGCCTGGCTTTGCCAAGATTGTCGGACAAGTCATTTCCGTCCCGTTTCAAATTGAAATTTTTGCTTTCTTCCTAGAAGCATTGTTCATGTCCATTTATGTGTACGCTGCAGATAAATTGCCACCGTTCATGCGATTAATATCGCTCTTTTTTGTGATGTTCGGTGCAACTGCATCTGCTGTACTTATTACATCGGCAAATACATGGATGAATACACCAGCCGGATTTTCAATGGCTGCAGACGGCTCGGTCTATAATGTCGATCCTTGGAAAGCCTTTTTTAATCCAAGCTTTGTCACAAGCTCCATTCATGTTGTCATTACAGCTTATGCAACAGGAGCTGCTGTCATCGCTTCAATCGCCGGTTTTAAATTATTAAAACGAAATAAGAGCGCACAGGAGATTACCTATCATAAAAAAGGACTATATTTAGGTCTAATCGTCACATTTATTGCAGGCGCAATCATGTGGCTTTCTGGACATGAATCTGCGATTGCCCTGCATGAGCACTCACCAGAGAAATTAGCTGCAGCAGAAGCATTATATCAGACTCAATCACATGCACCGCTAGCTGTTGGGGGCGTACTTGATCCAGAAACAAACAAATTAAAATACGCCATTGAATTTCCAAATCTGCTGAGCATGTTAGTTGGTTTTTCTCCAAATACAGTTGTAAAAGGATTAAATGAATTTCCACAAGAAACGTGGCCGCCTTTTTACACTCATCTATTCTTTGATTTAATGGTCGGAGCAGCTACATTTACATTCGCTGTCGCTGCAATTTCCCTTGGATATTGGTACTTCATTTACCGAAAAAAAGGAGGACAATTACCGAAATGGATGCTGTGGGCCACTGCGGCGTGCGGTCCAATTATGCTTCTTGGCATTGAGTTTGGTTGGATTTTCAGCTGCAGCGGCCGGCAGCCTTGGACAATTTATGGATTTCAGCGGACGACAGATGCTGCCACGCGCGCTGATTTTGTCGGACCATTATTCGTCGTATTTGTCGTCCTTTACATCGCACTTGGTGCATTAACTGTCTTCGTATTACGAACATTCTTTAAGCGCCATCCACTAAAGAACGACTTACAACCAAACAGGGGGGATTCACATGCATGAAGCAAGTATCGCCATTATCATTCTCTGGGCCGTCGTTTTTGTATACAGTATTTTAGGCTCCATTGACTTCGGAGCCGGCTTTTGGGGAATGGTGTACGCAAAGCATCCAACACTTGCTGGAAAGCTGGCGAATCGCTACTTATCTCCAACATGGGAAGTTACGAATACATTTCTAGTCTTTGTCGTTGTGGCGTTTCTCGGCTTCTTTCCAAAGGCTGCATTTACACTTGCAACAGCAATGTTTGTACCTGTTACCTTAATTCTCATTCTCGTTGCCATTCGCAGTACCTTTATGGTGTTCGCTTACTCTGTGCCAAAGTACGAACGTATACTGCGCACAATTTCAGGCATTACAGGTCTATTAATTCCAGCTCTCTTAATTACAGTTCTCCCTGTAACAGAAGGAGCTTTCATTACCACCGCTAACGGGAAAGAAACGTTACTATATGGAAAGTTATTATCAAGCCCAGTCGTATATTGGTACATGCTCTTTGGCCTAACATCCGAACTCTTTTTATCAGCCCTCTTTCTCGCTGACTTTGCTAGTGAACAAGGCTCTAAAGATACATATCGGATTTATCGGCGAAATGCCATCTTACTCGGCCCTGCAACGCTAGTCACAGCTATCATCGCACTTGTCGTCATGGAACCGGAAACACATTGGCTCATGGAAGGTTTAATTAAACAGTTTCTATGGTTTACAATCTCAATTATCTTTTTTATCATTGGCTATTCCTCGCTTTGGTGGACAAACAAAAGACAAGGAATACTAGGCTGGCCGCGCATTGCCGTTCTTTCTGTCGTCGCCCAATATGGATTTGCAAGCTATGCTTACGGCGTTGCCCACCTTCCGTATATTATTTATCCAGAGGTGACCGTGTTCACAAGCTTTACAACGACAGAAACATTTTATGCACTGCTCGTCCTCTATGCTATCGGTATCGCAATTTTACTACCAGGCTTCATCTTCTTCTGGAACTTATTCTTGAAGGATCGATCATTCTTGAAGTGAATCGAAACATAAAGACATTCCGGCAGAATTCAACATAAAGTGAAACTTTAATCAGTGGGGGCTTCATCCCCCACTGATTATTAGCCCTCACCAATCGGACTTTTATGGGCAGTTTATCTCCCATCTAACTTCTTTAGAAAAGCGGAAGCGGCTCGCAAAACAAAACAGGACCTCCACTCGCTCCCGCCTACCAAAAAAGGAGTGTTCTGCCCGTAATATAATAAAAAACTCTTAGTCAAACATCATCTACCACAAAATAAAGAGTAGATTTCACTCCGCATTTACCTAGCAAAAGAAAGTTAGGTAAATGCACGTAGTCAATTTTCTCTTATAAATACCTAATAGGCACATACTGAATATGTGCCTATTTTCATCCCAAAATCCTCATATACTATGTCTTTTCCTTAAAGTATCAAACGTACATATTTTAATAGTTAGTGAAATGTCTCATACCTTCTTTGAACAATTTGAATATGATTAAGTAGAAAGCCTTGGACAAGTCGAAATACTCTTGTTCAAATTAAAGAACTAAGAAGGGTAGGCTAGCTATGGGTATTGAAATTTGGATTACGGTTGTTGTTTTCCTTCTTACCATGACCATCATCTTTTGGCGGCCTGGCGGATTAAATGAAGCCTGGCCAGCTGCAATCGGCGCAGGAATTATCATTATTATCGGACTCGTATCACGCAGCGACATTGCCGATATCATTAGTAAAATCGGCGGCGCCTCTATTACCATCATCGCCACGATCGTTATGGCTGTTATATTGGAAAGTTTCGGTTTCTTCCACTGGGCAGCAGCCAGACTTGCAAACTTAGCAAAAGGCTCCGGGCATCGCTTATATTGGTACATCCAATTACTCTGTTTTCTCATGACATTATTGTTTAATAACGATGGTAGCATTTTAATTACAACACCAATTTTAATTTTACTTCTAAAAAACCTTCAATTAAAACCGCATCAACAAATTCCATATTTATTAAGCGGCGCATTGATTGCAACGGCTTCTAGCGCTCCAATTGGTGTTAGTAATATTGTAAATTTAATCGCACTAAATATCGTTCACATGACACTCTATATGCACACAGCAATGATGTTTGTGCCTGCAACGTTAGGACTTATCTTTATGTCATGGCTCATGTATATGGTTGTGAAAAAGAAATTACCGAAACAACTACCAAAATCCGCTTACGACATTGAAGAGGTCTTTTTCACAAAGCACTTCCATCCATTAAAAGGAAAAGATTCGGTTGATACGAAAAGTAAACGCACGAAATTTATGTTAAAAGTGTTACTGTTTGTCTTCCTAATGCGTTGTCTTCTTTTCGTTGCCTCCTTCTTTGCAATTCCGATTGAGATTGTCGCTGTAATTGGCTCTCTCGTCCTCCTCATCTGGAGATGGTATTATTTACGAACAAACCCAGTCGATATATTAAAAAAGACACCGTGGCACATTCTCATTTTCGCTTTTTCCATGTACGTTATTATTTACGGTCTTCATAACGCTGGATTAACAGCTTGGCTTGTACAAATGTGCGAACCGATTGTCAATCAAAGTTTATTATATGCCAGCTTTACCATGGGGGGACTCGTTTCACTTCTATCAAACATCTTTAACAACCATCCTGCCTTAATGATTGGAACGATTACCTTAACAGAAATGGGATTAGATCCTATTACCCTCAAAACCATCTATCTTGCCAACATCATTGGTAGCGATATGGGATCATTGTTATTACCAATCGGTACACTCGCTTCTCTTATTTGGATGTATATCTTAAAGAAAAATAAAATCAAAGTAAAATGGAAAGATTACTTGAGCGTCTCCTTAATTGTCATTCCAATCTCCACAATCGTAACACTCTTCCTCTTATTCTATTGGGTACAGCTCGTTTTCGCCCGTTAATAACAAAATCCCCCTGCTCTCACTCAGCAGGGGGATGATTATTTATATTAGGTTAGTACACCTGATCATAGATGAAAAAATGTTTAGAAAGGTGCTTTCATGTTTCAACTTATAAAGCACTGACCGCTTCAATGCATCGCCAGACCTCTCGCCCATCCCTAAAAAAGGAGTTAATTTGCGTTTACATACATCTTATTTCCTAAAGCCTTAATCTCAAAACTTAACCATATAGAAAATATAATTTCTAAAGATATCATAACTATTGCCACTGTTACTGGGCTAAAAATAATTCCTACTATTAAAGATGTGAAAGAAACAACTATAGCCATTACAAAATACGCTTTCGATTTATATAGCCATCCAAAAGGTAGTAAATGTGCTCCAAATATTATGGCTAATATCATAACCATTTTTTCAGGAGCTGCTTGATAAATCCACATTGCAATTAAAATATATAAGAATTGATTACAAGAAAATAAGATTCCTAAAGCATTTAATGAATTATCCTTAGTTGAAAATTCCGCTTTTATTAATTTAGATATCATAAAAGCAATTGGTAAAAGCGTTGCAGTAATACAAAATGTTAATAAGTTTTTTGTCGATACCTCTTTTATCGGAAGTAGCCATACTACTAAGATAGCACTCCACATAATGATTGAAGCCAGAATAAAATGTAATCCCCGTTTGCCTCTTATCGCTATATCATCTCTTAATCTATCTAATTCCAATACCTCATCCCCTTTTCATAACATATTAACGAACGAAACAAACCAAATATTGGTTATTTCGCATGTTTATTATATAGCATTTTACCCAATTTTGTATTTTTTTTGAACATTAACGTTATTTAAGCATAGCTTTACTAGGTCTCCTCCAATTCGTCTCATTTTCCATATAAAGATAGAACAACAAATCCCCCTGCTCTCGCTCAGCAGGGGGATGATTATTTATATTAAGTTAGGTACACGTGATCATTGATTGAAAAGGTGTTCAGAAAGATACTTTCTACATAAGTCTATTTAAAACCCTAGCACACAAAACAAAGCAGGCTCTCCACTTGCCTTCTACCTTTGTTTTACATCGCACGGGGCTGAATAAGGCACTGACCGCTTCTACGCGCGGCCAGACGCTCTCGCTCCCCCTAAAAAAGTTTTTATGTTAATTTTCCAACACATAAGCGGCTGACACACAAAGCAGGACCTTCACTTGCTCTCTACATTGGTTTTACATCGTACGAGGCTGAATAAGGCACTGACCGCTTCTACGCGTGGCCAGACGCTCTCGCCCACCCTAAAAGAAAGGTTTTGTATTTCAAGTTTTGTATTTCAGGTTTTCTACTCATCTATATAACTGACTACCCGTTTCTTTAAACTCTTCTGCTTTTTCTTTCATCCCTTTTTCAACTGCTTCTGTTGTTTCTAAATCATTATCTTTCGCATACTCACGAATATCATGCGAAATTCTCATACTGCAAAACTTCGGACCACACATTGAGCAGAAATGCGCTGTCTTTCCTCCTTCTGCCGGCAATGTTTCATCGTGATATTCCATTGCACGTTCAGGGTCTAATGATAAATTAAATTGATCGCGCCAGCGGAATTCAAAACGTGCTTTTGAAAGAGCATCATCGCGCTCGTGTGCTGTTTTATGACCTTTTGCAAGATCAGCAGCGTGTGCAGCAATTTTATACGTAATGACACCTTCACGAACATCATCTTTGTTTGGCAGGCCAAGATGCTCTTTCGGTGTTACATAGCAAAGCATTGCTGTACCGAACCAGCCGATCATCGCTGCACCGATTGCAGAAGTAATATGATCATACCCAGGTGCAATGTCTGTCGTTAACGGTCCAAGCGTATAAAACGGTGCACCTTGACAAATCTCAAGTTCTTTATCCATATTCTCTTTAATTAAATGCATCGGTACATGTCCTGGCCCTTCAATCATCACTTGGACGTCATGCTTCCAAGCAATTTTCGTAAGCTCTCCTAATGTTTCAAGCTCAGAAAATTGAGATTCATCGTTTGCATCCGCAATCGAACCAGGGCGTAACCCATCTCCAAGAGAGAAGGAAACATCGTACTTCTTCATAATTTCACAAATTTCTTCAAATTGTGTGTATAAGAAGTTTTCTTGATGATGGTATAAACACCACTGCGCCATAATCGAACCGCCGCGTGATACAATCCCTGTTACACGCTTTGCTGTAAGCGGAATGTAACGAAGCAGTACACCAGCATGAATTGTAAAGTAGTCTACTCCTTGCTCCGCTTGTTCAATTAGCGTATCACGGTATACTTCCCACGTTAAATCTTCGGCAATTCCGTTTACCTTTTCAAGCGCTTGATAAATTGGCACTGTTCCAACTGGTACAGGAGCATTTCGGATAATCCATTCACGCGTCGTATGAATATTTTTCCCGGTAGAAAGGTCCATAATTGTATCAGCACCCCAGCGCGTTGCCCACGTCATCTTCTCAACTTCTTCAGCGATAGATGATGAAACAGCTGAGTTCCCAATATTCGCATTTACTTTCACATGGAAGTTACGGCCAATAATCATTGGTTCTGCTTCTGGGTGATTAATATTTGCTGGTAAAATAGCACGCCCTTCAGCGATTTCCTTCCGCACAAACTCCGGCTCCATACCTTCGCGAATGGCTACATATTCCATCTCCGGTGTGATGATCCCTTTACGCGCATAATGCATTTGCGTAACATTTGCCCCGTCTTTTGCACGAAGTGGCTTCCGTCCCATTTGCGGGAATACAGGCGTATGTGTAGACGCTGTTTTCACCCCATCATCTTCCGGCTTCACTTCACGACCTTCATACTCCTCTACATCTCCTCGTTCCACAATCCAGCAGCGGCGCGGCGCCTGCAATCCCTTTTCTAACTCCACTTTGTAATTCGGATCTGTATAAGGACCACTCGTATCATACACACGAATAGCCGGGTTTGGTACACCGTTTGTATCGCTTTGTGCAATCTCACGCATTGGTACTTTCATGCCTTTACGCATACCTTCTACATATACTTTCTTGCTTCCTGGTAAACTTGACTTCAACTCAATTTGCTCAGCTGAAACAGATTGTTTCATCATTTTTCCCTCCCCTGTGTCTTCACTTTTCTTTAGATCCAGCTTCGCCTCCTAGACCCTTCCGTCTAAGAACCTTCCGCACGAGAAAACAAAAAGCGCTTTCTGTGCGAAAGAACCTTAGCCAACGGGTCTAAACAGTCGGCTCCACTTTTCTAGCGACAAGGACGAGAACTAGCGGCTTGCAATGCCAAATAAAAAAGCCAGGTCCATCATAAAGAATAGGACCTGGCAACATAAAGACATTGTTATGTAAAGCCGTCAACTTCCCTCCGCTGGTACGAACCAGATCAGGTCCAAAGGGTTAAGAAGCTTCAACACGCTTCTCTCTCAGCCCAGCTCTATCGGGCACCCCTAGTTTATCACTGATTAAATTTTCACTACGCTCCTATCATACATCATTGTCTAAAAAATGCAAAGATATTTACATTTTTCTTTTTCACTCAAAAAATAGTTATTTCACTTAGTACAAGCAAAATCCACACGTCATACATATGTAATATAAACCGGTATAGGAATATACTTTGTACGGACACTTCACTATAAGAACAGGAGTGAAAGAGTTGATCAGCCTACAATCTACAATAACCATACTCGCTTTTCTCGGAACTATGCTCATCATCTTTTGGCGACCAAAAGGAATGAATGAAGCAATTCCAGCAACAGTTGGGGCAATGATTGTCATTTTAAGCGGCACCGTTTCTTTTGCTGACTTAGGTGATATTAGCTCAAAAATTATTGGCGCTGCTATAACAATTATGGCGACCATTGTTATGGCAATCGTACTAGAGAGTTTTGGCTTTTTTCATTGGTGCGCGGTTCAACTTGCAAAAAAAGCAAAAAGCTCTGGTATTCGCCTCTTTTGGTATACAAATCTTCTTTGTTTTCTCATGACATTATTCTTTAATAATGATGGTAGCATATTAATTACAACTCCCATTTTACTGCTTTTGTTACACCATTTACGACTTACACATGATCAAAAAGTACCTTACTTATTAAGCGGCGCACTCATTGCCACCGCCTCAAGTGCACCGATTGGTGTAAGCAATATTGTAAATTTAATCGCTTTGAAAATCGTCCATATGGATTTATACATGCATACAGCAATGATATTTGTTCCTGCCACTTTAGGCCTTCTTTTTATGGCGTTCCTATTATTCCTCATATTTCAAAAACAATTACCGAAAACGCTCCCGGTCTTACCGATACATTTAGATGAAAATTTCGTCAAAAAATCTTTCCATCCATTGCAGCCAAGGCCCCAAATAGATGCAAATCGTAAGCGAACACGATTTATGTTCGGGATTCTATTATTTGTTTTATGCGTTCGTATCAGCTTGTTTATTGCATCGTACTTTCAATTTTCTATCGCCATCACAGCGGTCATTGGCTCTATTATTTTACTTGGGTGGAGATGGTACAAACTGCGCATTCCACCGATTGACATGATTAAGAAAACACCCTGGTATGTGTTAGTTTTCGCATTTTCTATGTACGTAATTGTATATGGACTTCACAACATCGGTTTAACCGAATTTCTCATTACAAAACTTCATCCACTCATTACCAGAAGTTTATTTCATGCCGACTTTATTATGGGCGGCTTACTTTCTATCCTCTCTAACATCTTTAATAACCATCCTGCCTTAATGATTGGTACGATCGCACTTACCGAAATGGGACTAGATCCGATTACATTGAAAACGATTTATCTTGCAAACATCATCGGTAGCGACATGGGCTCACTACTACTCCCAATCGGTACATTAGCAACCTTAATGTGGATGTATATTACAAGAAAAGGAAAAGTAAATATCAGCTGGGGAACGTATATGAAAGCGACATTTCTCGTCATTCCGCCAACTGTCATTTTCACGCTACTTTGCTTATATTATTGGATGAAATTGGTCTTCGCAGCTTAAAAGTGAGGAAAAAGAGCGTATGTCATTACAAGAAAGGAGATTATTATGCTTCATTTACAAAAATATATTAATCGGCCCATACAAGTAACAATATCCGGGGAGCTTCTCCCATTTGAAGGAATTATGATTGATAAAGGATCAGATATAATCGTATTGTATGATGGAGAAAAATACATGTATATCTCTAGTTTACACATTCAACATTTAACTCCACTCATAGAATCCTTACTCTTTGAAAATCTCACAATTCCAGAATCTTTACTACCACAAGATATGTTATCAACCGAATCCACAATTTCACTTCGAAAAACACTACAAGTGGCAAAAGGACAATTTATTGAACTCGCACTATCACACGAACATTTTTTACATGGATATGTCACTCATATTATGAATGACTATTTTGTCTTCCTCTCACCTGTCTATCAAACATTATATATTCCATTTCATCACGTAAAATATCTTATTCCTTATCAAGAAGCTGAAACGCCTTATGGCTTAGAAAGAGAAAGACTATCACCAGCAGCATCAAAACTCACACTTGCCCGGACGTTTTCTGAACAATTGAAAAAACTAAACCAACATATTGTATTACTTGATTTAGGCATACAAGCTTACAAAGTTGGAAAATTAACGGAAGTAACTGACAGTCAAATTGAACTCATTACAGCACGTAATCAACATTTTCATTTCAATTTATACCATATTAAAACTGTTCATTTCCCTTATCAAAATCAAAAATAATCAAAAAGGGGACCTCTCGTTAAGAGAAGTCCCTTTGTTGTTTAAGGAATCATCCAAGTTAAATAATAAGCTTGAATATATGTGATAATACCGATGATTGTTACAAAGAATAAACTATGTTTCACTGTGAAGCGGAATAAATCCGATTCTTTCCCAGTAAGTCCAACTGCCGCACATGCAATTGCAATCGATTGCGGCGAAATCATTTTACCCGTTACACCACCTGTTGTATTTGCAGCAACAAGCAACACTTCCTTCACACCTACTTGCTGCGCTGTAATAGCTTGTAGGTTTGAGAACAATGCATTTGCAGATGTATCTGATCCTGTTAAGAATACCCCAATCCATCCAAGGAATGGTGAGAAGAACGGGAACAAACTTCCAGTTCCTGCTAATGCTAATGCTAACGTCGATGAAAGTCCAGAGTAATTTGCAATAAATGCAAAACCAAGTACTAATCCAATTGATAGAATTGGCATTTTTAACTCTTGTAATGTTTCTTTAAATGTCGCTACTGCTTGTTTTGGACTCATTTTTAAAACAAACATTGTAATGATACATGCAATTAAAATTGCTGTTCCTGTTGCTGATAAAATATCAAGCTTCAATACAGCTTCATACGGCGTTGGTTTATTAACAATTGGCTCTGCCTTCATGACTAAATTATGCAGACCCGGAACTTTAAATTTAAATACTAAACTTTCAAGCGCACCGCCTGGAACAAATAGGTCTTTAAAGAATTTTTGGCTCCAAATAACAACCATTACCGTTAAGATAATAAACGGTGACCATGCTTTTAAAACTTTTCCCGTCGTTAAGTTCATTGTAGAACCAGCATCTACCGTTGCCGCAGCTTCATCTTGTCCTTTTCCAGAACGGTAAATTGCTTTTGGCTGCCATACTTTTAAGAATAGCGATAAACTCACTAAACTTACTAATGCTGATGTAATATCTGGAAGCTCAGGTCCAAGATATGTTGCTGTAATAAACTGCGTAATCCCAAATGAGCCGCCTGCTACAAATAATGCAGGCCACGTTTGTTTCACACCTTTTAATCCATCCATTAAGAATACGATGAAAAATGGAACAAATAATGATAGAAGCGGCAATTGATGCCCAGCCATCTGCCCTACTTTATGAGGGTCAATACCTGTTACTTGACCAGCTACTAAAATTGGAATACCCATAGCTCCGAACGCTACCGGCGCTGTATTAGCGATTAAGCAAAGCCCCGCTGCGTATAATGGGTTTAAACCAAGTCCTGCAAGAAGCGCCGCCGTAATCGCTACTGGTGCTCCAAATCCAGCTGCCCCTTCTAAAAACGCCCCGAATGAGAAGCCAATTAAAATAACAAGTAGACGATGATCACTTGTAATAGAAAGAACAGATGCACGAATAACATCAAACTGTCCCGTTTTTACTGAAATTTTGTATAAAAACACTGACATAACGATAATCCACGCAATCGGCCATAATCCATAAGCAAAGCCATAACCGGTTGCTGCCATCGCCATCGTAAATGGCATTTTATAAACGAAAAGTGCAATTATAACTGTTAATACGACTGTAATAAATCCTGCAACATAGCCTTTCATACGAAAAACTGCTAACGCTAAGAAAAAAAATATAATTGGAATCATTGCAACTGCTGCCGAAAGCCAAATGTTACCTAGCGGATCATAAATTTGTGTCCATGTGCTCATAGCCCCTCTTCCTTTCTAGTATCCCCTGTTTGCTAACAACCATATAAGTAGATCACCAGGTCATCAGACCTTTAGATCTAAAAATAAAACGTTTTAAGAAAACGTTTTCATCAATGTCATATTTATACTTTATCATATTCTCTTTTATTTACAATCCCAATTTTCAAATTTTCTTCACAATTTCTTTGTTCACTTTTTCACAAATTGTGATATGATTATATGTTCTGTAATAAAAAAACGTTATCATTTATATATATACACCCTTTGATTTTTCAACATAAAAAAATGACCTGCCCCGCATACCTAAATACATTGTTATTTCCAGTTCATTCATGAATAGTAAAATAATATTTCCTTATACTAAAGCTGAAAACTGACTTTAGGAGGGCTAAAAAATGGCTGAACAAAACCGAAATCAATCTGCTATTGACGAAGGGCGCAATAAAACAAAACGCGGCATTGAAGCAGCAAGCGATGCAATGCAAAATGCCGTTGATGCTGTTGAAGATGCTGGAAAAGCAACAGTTGATCGTATTTCTGAAGCAATGAAAGATGTCACAGCTAGATAGTGTATTTCATACGGAACAAGGAACTGACCCAAAAGGCACATAGGTGCCTTTTGAGGTCAGTCTTTTTTCCGTTATCGACCGTTCTTTAGAATATATCGGCGGTTCGACACGGTATAAAGACCCTTCGACAACATTCGGCATACAAATAGTCGATCTGCTGAACTAGATCATATAGAAAAGTGAAAGGAGCTGACTAAAAAGTGGACTTTTTAGTCAGCTCCTTATTATAAGAGTAAAAGCACTTGCAGTATGCAAGTGCTTTTACCATCTTCTTTTTCTCCGTTTGCGGTGCATCATCTTTTTCCGCCTTGTATTCACACCATCCGCTATAATATGTAATGCACTAGCAGCTATAACGCCGAGTACAAACGTGATAATTTCTACTTCATGCTCCTTGGCAATTTCAAGCAAATTCCCCTCTAGCACCGTTTTATTTAACACGTATAAAAACGGTGAGAAAACAAGCAGCATGTAGAGAAGCCGAATTAAATCACCAATAATAATGGTATGTGTAAGCGGTGAACGATGCGGCATCACAGTTTGATATGGATACCAAAAGATGCGAAGTAATCCCCATTTCCGATAAGCAGCACTATGGATATCCAAATCCGGTGTTAAAAAGTAAGTCCCAACAATAAACCCAATCGCAAACGTAAGTAAAAAATCAAAATTTGTTAACCCGTAAGAAACAAGCATAAATAATAAGATAGGAAGAGAAACTAAGTTTATCTTCGTGTGTGTTTTTCCTGATGGCATATCCCATTCCTTCCGTTAGACGTTTCGCTTCATGAATCTAACTTTTGATCGATAAGTGACGTATCCACATCAGAACTAAACCATTCTCCCAGTTTTGTGCGCGCTTGTTCTTTTACTTTTTCATCGACATACATTGCAGCTTGTACGAGTGCAGCTGTTAATGCCCCTAAGTCATCTGTATAACCAAGTCCAGCTACAAAATCAGGAATCACATCAATCGGTGCAATAAAGTACGCAAGAGAACCAATAATTACAAGCTTTACTCGTTTTGGAACATCTCGTTTTTGTAATACATAAAACAGCAACAAGCTAGCATAAATAACTGAATGTCCCGCCTTAATTGCCGCATTTTTCACTTTATTCCAAAACGCTTCAACTGAAAAATTCTCCTTCATTATGAAAGCTCCCCTCGCTATTCTTCCGCGATTTGCGGTCAATTTGTGACGAAATAAAGAAATTTAGTAAGAGCGTTTCATTAGCAGGTGACATTCTCTTACTAATAGAAATTTCATATTTATTTCTAATAAACCAAGTTTATTTACAACATAAGCAAACTTCACACACATACAATATAGTGTAGATTCTAGCTTGGAACGTTACTTATCATATGCTCTCATTATAGCAAACAAACACAAAAAGAACAAGTGTTCGATTTATATTTTTAAATTTTTCTCAATATAAAATACTCTCTCCCACTACATATTCTTTCCCAATTTTGTTATATTTTTTAGTTGACGAGCATATAAACCAATGTTAAAGTTTTCACTGTCAGCTATAACGGAAAAAATACAAAAAATGTAAAATTCCAACGTGTTCCTAATAGCCAATTTTTGTTGTATAATACAAAAATGACGTTGTGCTTACGGAACAACATAGAGGCAGGAAAACAAAAGGTATGCATAGTTCAAGTCATATATGGATGTATGAAAGAAAAAACTCTATCCATGGCAAAGAAAACTATGTATTTTTTATTTTAGCATTTTTCTCTCAAAAATTGACCAAGCCTAATAGAGAAAGGGTGAAAATGGATGAAGGAATCTTTGAAATTACAATTTCAAAACGTGCGATTTACGTTATTTGTTGCCCTTACATTATGGTTAAAAACGTATATTATCACACGTACTAGCTTCGACTTAAAATTAGAATCGTTTATGCAAGAATTTATTTTATTTATTAGCCCATTAGCAACATCATTATTTTTAGTGGGTCTTGCATTATTTGCAAAAGGAAAAAAACGAAATTATATTGCACTTGGAATCGACTTTGTCCTGACTATTGTTCTTGTTGGTAACGTAATGTTCTATGGTTTCTATAATGACTTCGTAACATTACCTGTACTAGGACAAACGTCAAACTTTGGTAGTCTTGGCTCTAGTGTAAAAGAGCTCTTTAACTACAAAATTATTGTTGCGTTTGCTGACCTTATCTTCTTCTTTATTCTTTTAAAGAAAAAGAAAGAGTATGCAAAAACAGAGCGTGTTTCACGTCCAATGCGCTCATTATATTTTGTATCAACAATTGCTATTTTCTTTGCAAACTTAGGACTTGCAGAAACAGAGCGTCCTGAATTATTAACGCGCTCATTTGACCGCGTCATGCTTGTGAAAAACTTAGGTTTATACACACACCAACTATATGATCTTGGTTTACAAGCAAAATCAAGTTCACAAAAAGCATTTGCAGATGGAAGTAAGTTGCAAGAAGCAGAAAACTATGTGAAGACAGTACAAGAAAAGCCAGACCCAAATATGTTCGGCGTAGCAAAAGGGAAAAACGTAATTGTTGTATCTCTTGAATCAATGCAGACATTCTTAATTGGTTCTAAAGTAAATGGTCAAGAAGTAACGCCATTCTTAAACCAATTCGCCAAAGAAAGCTATTACTTTGAAAACTTCTATCATCAAACAGGCCAAGGTAAAACATCTGATGCAGAGTTTCTTGTAGACAACTCATTATATCCATTAGATCGCGGCGCTGTATTCTTTACACACGGTAACAATGAATTTATGGCAACACCAGAAATCTTGCACGATCAAGGTTATTACACAGCGGTATTCCATGCAAACAACGCAACGTTCTGGAACCGCAACATCGTGTACCCAGCACTTGGTTACGATCGTTACTTTAACGAATTAGATTATAAAATTACTCCTGAAACAAAACTAGGTTGGGGTTTAAAAGATATTGAGTACTTTGATCAATCAGTGGATATGTTAAAAAATATTAAGAAACCGTTCTATACACGTTTCCTTACATTAACAAACCACTATCCATTTGATTACGATGAGGGAACAAAATTAATCGAACCTTATAACTCTGGTGACGGTGTATTTGACCGTTACATGGTAACAGCTCGTTATTTAGACGAAGCATTAAAACACTTTATTGAACGTTTAAAAGCAGAAGGCCTTTACGATAACTCTGTTATTGTATTCTATGGCGACCACTACGGTATCTCTGAAAACCATAACCGTGCAATGGCACAGTTCTTAGGAAAAGAAGAAATTACAACATTTGACCATATGAACTTACAACGTACACCGTTCTTCATTCACGTTCCTGGTCAAAAAGAAGGTAAAACAATTACAGCACCTGCTGGAGAAATTGATGTAAAACCAACAATTCTTCATTTACTAGGTGTTGATACAACAAATGATATTCGTTTCGGGCATGACTTGTTCGCGCTAGACCGCAAACCATTTGTCGTATTACGTGATGGAAGCTTCGTTACAGATCAATACCTTTACAAAAATAACACATTCTATAACCGCCTAACAGGTGAGGTTGCACAAGTACCAAAAGCTGAAGCACAAGCAATGGTTGACCGTGCTCAAAATGAATTGCATATGTCAGATAAAATCATTGAAGGCGATTTACTTCGTTTCTATGAAGGCAACAAAACAAAAACAGGTACAATCAAAACAACGATTAAAGAAAAAAGCGCTGAGTAATCAGCGCTTTTTTTATAGCTGTGTAATCATCACACAACCTTCACCAAAATTTTACATAAAATTCACGAAACATATCTATAATAAAACATGTAAGCTTTGTCCCTAATAAACAAGCTACCCTCCTTTATGCAACGTTCTACTGTAGAACGTTGTTTTTTTTGTATTATAAAGCAGGATTCTTTCTTTCAACCTTCGAATTTGTATGTGCAAACACTACTTGGAGAAGGAAGGGGAAAACATGACGTATGAACGCTTTGTATTTTGGAATAGAAAAATGATTGATACAGCAAAAGAACAACCTCATATTGATTTAGAAGAGCGCGGTCTACAGTTTGGTGATGGCATATATGAA
This sequence comes from Bacillus sp. JJ864, assembly GCF_036963045.1. NCBI lineage: Bacteria > Bacillati > Bacillota > Bacilli > Caryophanales > Bacillaceae > Bacillus > Bacillus sp. JJ864. The sequence goes on from NZ_JBALLY010000020.1 coordinate 112,286, forward strand.
GTTATTCGTATTTATAAGGGTACTTTACACTTATTAGATCCACATATCACAAGGTTATACCGCTCTATGGAAGAAGTTGAGCTGTCCCTTACTCTCTCAAAAGCTGAGCTTATCTCATCCTTATACGAACTAATTGAAAAGAATCAATTTCAAGAAGACGGCATCATTTATTTACAAATTTCCCGAGGTATCAAACCTCGTATTCATGCCTTCTCTTTTGATACAACTCCAACTATTTATGCTTACATTCGAAAAAAAGAGAGACCTGCTTTATGGATTGAGTATGGGATTCGCGCGATAACAGAGCCCGATATTCGCTGGCTTCGCTGCGATATTAAGTCATTAAATTTGTTAGCAAACATACTGGCTAATACGAAAGCAGAGCGAAAAGGCTGCAAAGAGGCTCTTCTCGTTCGGAATGGCATTGTCACAGAAGGTAGTCTTTCTAACTTCTTTCTTGTGAAAAATGGCATACTATACACCCATCCTGCAAACCATCTCATTTTAAACGGCATTGTTCGGCAATATATTATATCGCTTGCCCATACATTACATATTTCTCTGCGAGAAGAATTATTTAGCATTCATGATGTATATAAAGCAGATGAATGCTTCTTTACAGGTACAACCTTTGAAGTAATGCCGCTTACCCATCTAGATGGAACCCCTATTCAAAACGGACAAGTAGGCCCTGTCACAAAATTACTGCAAAAAACATTTATGCAAAGCTTTTCTACTTCCAACGCCTTTTTACCTTGACTATGAATGACAGTACATCTATTTATTGTAAATATATAGATGTACTTTCTATAATAAGGTGCAAATTGGCACCTTTCTTTTTTTTTAACCTTTTTGTCATATATGGATTTCGCTATAAGCATTGACATCAGTCGACAACCATCTTAGAATTTTTATTAGTTGGTAATTTTTTCATCACCTAAAATACAGGCAGAAAGGAATCGACAAACTATGAAAAAATATCTTGCTGGTCTTGCAGCAGTGTCTGTAGCAGGTGCAGCAGCCCCGACAATGGGCACAGTTCAGGCAGCAGCTCCTGATCAAAACGCACAAAAACCTGCAGCACAAACAGCACAAACAACTAAAGCAGCTCCAAAAAGCGACACAAAATACACAGTAAATGCAGACGTATTACGCGTTCGTACAGGTCCGAGCACATCTCATGACATTTCGTCTCGTGTATATGAAGGACAAACACTAAACGTAATTGGCCAGGAAAACGGCTGGCTCAAAATTAGCTATAACGGAAAAGTTGGCTACGTTAGTGGCGAATTTGTAAATACGGGCACTTCTAACAGTAACAGTGGTTCTCAATCACAAGGCAACTCAACTGTTCAACCAGCAAGCGGAAATTATTCAGTAAATGTATCTTCCCTTCGCGTTCGTACAGGCCCGAGCACATCACACACGCAATTAGGTTCTGTACATAAAGGACAAGTTGTACAAGTCATCGGTGAAGTACAAGATTGGTTCAAAATTAGCTACGGTGGACAAAACGCTTATGTTAGCAAGGACTATGTAACAAAAGGCGGTTCTGATTCAAACGTTGTACAAGATAACCAACAACAACAAAATAACAACAATGTTACAGTTCAAACAGGTGGTACTTATGTTGTAGACGCTACGTCTTTACGTGTTCGTACAGGTCCGGCTACATACCAAGGTATCATTGGCGGCGTATTAAAAGGCCAAACATTAAACGTTATTGGCGCTGAAAATGGCTGGTTCAAAGTGAAGCATAACGGAAATACAGGTTATGTTAGCAGCGAATTTGTGAAATTTGTAAAAGGCGGCACTTCTACAGCTAATCCGCCAGCTAACAACAACAACAATAACAATAACAATAACAATAACGACGATGATAACAAAGTCGAAACTCCAGCTCAAGGCGGCGGAGAATATTACGTTAATGCAAGTGCATTAAATGTACGTGGCGGTGCTGGAACAAACTACGGTGTAATCGGTGCACTGCCACAAGGACAAAAAGTACAAGTAGTTGCAGACGAGTCTGGCTGGAGCAAAGTTAACTATAACGGCCGCACTGGCTATGTAGGAACTCGCTTCTTATCTAAAACACCTGTAAGCGGTGTACAAAATAACAAGCCAGCTCAAAAACCAGCTGAAAACAACAGCAACAATAATAACAATACAAGCAATAACTCTCGTGATACTTCATCACTACTTTCATACGCACAATCAATGGAAGGTGTTCCATATGTATGGGGCGGCACTTCTGCAAACGGTGTTGACTGCAGTGGTTATATTTATCACGTATATAACAAATTTGGCTATTCAATCAGTCGTCAAAGCGTAGCTGGATATTGGAGTAGCTTCCAACATACATCTAACCCGCAACCAGGCGATTTGATTTACTTCAAAGACACATATAAGTCTGGTCCATCTCATATCGGTATCTACCTTGGTGGCGGTAGCTTTATTCAAGCTGGGGACAATGGAGTTAAAGTGGCATCATTAAATAACTCATATTGGAGCAGTCATTTCTTAGGATATTCTAAGCCTTATTAATTAATAGTTTCAGAGCCTTCTAGATTACTAGAAGGCTCTTTTGTTATATATACAATTTAAAAATCCCCTTTTTTAGATGAACGAGAGCATCTAGTCATGCGTAATAGTTCAGATTCTTTTTCTGCCACATGCACAGGTTAAAACAAAGGGATAAAACGAGTGCAGGGCACTTTTTTTCTTCATAGTAGCGACTTATATGTTAAAAAATCAAAATCAGTATATATATAAGTGCAAATAGAGAAACTGATATAAAGTGAAACTTTAATCAGTGGGGGTTTTCTTCATCCCC
>NZ_JBALLY010000020.1:115327-124721 GCF_036963045.1 Bacillus sp. JJ864
GTGGGAGTATTACTGCCCACGAATAGCGGGATAAAACCCTTTTCTTTTTATATAGGTAAGAGCAGCTGGTCATGTTTTATTCTGCACAGCGGCAACGTATATGTTAGACTTTATATCATTTCTCAATCGCTCATCTTATATGCGTTGATTCCAATTATTGTTTTCCTATTCTGACTTTTCCACAGACGTTTGACCTCTGATGTCTGGTGTGATAAGTTACATAAGATAATGTTTTCAGAGAAACGGAGCAATTCTACTATTTTTAATGTTTCGATAATTCAGAGAGGAGATTTACAAGCATGAATGTTTTATGGGGAATTGGCGGCGTGCTTGGAATTTTGGTAATTGCAGTTTTACTGTCTTCCAATCGCAAAGCTATTAATTGGCGCACAATTTCAATTGCGCTTGCACTTCAAATTACTTTCTCCTTCATCGTCTTAAGATGGGACGCAGGAAAAGCAGTTTTAAAGCATGCTGCTGACGGCGTACAAACTCTTATTAATTTCTCGTATGAGGGAATTGGATTCGTTGTTGGTGGTTTAGCTAACCCAAAAGGGCCTTGGGGCTTCGTCTTTATTATTCAAGCATTACTTCCAATTGTATTTATTAGTGCACTCGTAGCCGTATTATATTATTTTGGTATTATGCAATGGTTTATTACAATTATTGGCGGCGGGTTAAGCAAACTTCTTGGAACTTCAAGAACAGAAAGCTTAAATGCTGTTACAACTGTTTTCTTAGGACAAACGGAAGCACCGATTTTAATTAAACCTTACTTAGAGCGCGTAACAAATAGTGAATTCTTCGCTATTATGGTCAGCGGTATGACATCTGTTGCCGGATCTGTTCTTGTTGGTTATGCGGCAATGGGAATTCCGCTAGAGCATTTACTTGCAGCTGCTCTTATGGCTGCACCTTCAAGCTTATTAATTGCAAAATTAATGATGCCTGAAACAGAAAAAGTAAATAATGAGGTAGAGCTTTCTACAGAGCGTACAGATGCAAACGTTATTGATGCAGCAGCACGCGGTGCATCTGAAGGGATGCAACTTGTTATTAACGTTGCAGCAATGCTTATGGCATTTATCGCATTAATCGCTGTATTAAACGGTCTACTAGGATGGGTTGGTTCTTGGTTCCACATTAAACTAAGCCTTGATCTAATTTTTGGTTACATCCTTTCTCCGTTCGCTATACTAATTGGGGTTCCGCCTCATGAAGCGATTCAAGCTGCTGGTTATATCGGACAAAAACTTGCAGTAAATGAATTCGTTGCATACGGAAACTTAGGTAAGCATATGGCAGAACTTTCTGACAAAACAAACATTATTTTAGCGTTTGCAATCTGCGGATTCGCAAACTTCTCATCTATTGCGATTCAATTAGGTGTGACAGGTACACTTGCACCTTCACGCCGTCAACAAATTGCACAACTGGGAATTAAAGCGGTAATTGCAGGTACATTAGCGAACTTCTTAAACGCTGCTGTAGCAGGCATGATGTTTTAATAAATAAACAAAATCCATCTTAAGTTCATTTTTTACTTAAGATGGATTTTTTATTTATACTTGGTTCTGATCTAAACACAATAAGTTAAAAACAAGCACAGAGCTGCCGTATGCTCTGCACTTGTTTTAGCCGTAAAACTTATATATCGAACTAATACCCCTTAGTTGAAAGTTACTTCACGCCCATCCCCCAATGAACGTAATACTTTCTTATCATAAATACGAAAAAAAGTGGATACTACTTTTGCGAGACAAGTTGCTTTTCTCGCTCCTCTGTAGTTTTCTCTATTTTCTGCTCTGCGTTTTCATGTACCGCTCGTTGTGTAGCACGCTTTAAACAAATATGTTTCCACTTTCGTTCGTAACGTTTCATTATTCTTGATGTCCTCCCCTTGATTGCCATGAAACTTAAATTGAAATCGCTTACAGGAAATAATATAGCACATATAGAAAGATGTGACAACACATTTTCGACACTTTTTTGTAAATATCATACAAAATTAAATATCCCATACCCAACAATGCTTCTAATTCGTTCTATCTGTCTTCTCACCGGCGATCATTTTACAAAGACATGTATCTATAGCCATTCAAAATTTTCGAAACCTAAGTCGCTACTATGCACCATACAACTCGTTTGTGGCAGAAAATGGTTCTGACCGCTTCTATGCACGGCCAGATGCTCTCGTCCTTCCCTTTTTATGTCGTTTTTTTACTTATATAGAAAGAACTGTTACGAGGCAAGTCCCTTAATCCTCTCATTCACGTACTATTACAGAAATGAAACAGGCCGAATTTGTTCTATGACACCTTCTTTTTTTGTAACAATTACATGATGTTTTTTCTTAAAATCGAGCTATAATTTGTGAAAAATAACACAAACTAATTATATTTTTATAACTATATTATTTGTGAATTAATAAAATCCTCTATTTACGCAACACTTCTATAATAGCTTTGTAATATGAGTGAAATACGATTAACTGCTTTGCAATATCTCATTTCCGTTCTTCAATCATTAAATATGTAATAGCATCCTTTAAACCATAAGAAAAAAGCGTTTTCTTTATACTTCTTTTCATATTACAAAGTATTAATGAACTGTTACGAAAGGTTTGTAATTGTGTGTTTTCCCATTTTCCTCAAAAATCTGTTGCTATAATGAGGTCACGAAAACAAAAGCATTGGAGGCTATTTCATGAAAAAGTTAATTGGTATAGCAACAGTAGCAGTTTTTGGTCTTGGGATTTTCACTTCTTCTGCACAAGCAGAAACAGTTGTTAAAACAGACGTATTAAACGTACGAGAAAACCCAAATATTGAATCAAAAGTTGTAGGCAAAGTACTAGATGGTAATAAATTAGATGTTAAAAATACAGAAAACGGTTGGCTAAAAGTGAACCTAAGTGGTAAAGAAGGATTCGTAAGCGCAGACTTTACGAAAAACATCTATTATGTAACAGCAAACGTATTAAACGTACGCGCTGATGCAAACACAAACTCAGAAATTTTGGGCACATTAAAGAAAGATGATGTGATCGAAACAACACATCAAGTTCAAAACGACTGGTTACAATTTGAATATAACGGAAAAACAGCTTATGTAAATGTTCCTTTCTTAACAGGTAATGCACCTGTCGTAACAGTACAAGAACAAGCACCTGCGCCGGCAAAAGCTCAGCCAGCTCAAGCTCAAGAAACGCAGACTGCTACAGAAACAAAAGCTGCGCCAGCTGAGGGCCGTGAATTAACAGTTGTAGCAACCGCTTACACAGCTCATCCAAGCGAAAATGGCGGCACACATGGCGGTCGTGTATTAACTGCAATGGGGCATGACCTAACAGCAAATCCAAACATGAAAATGGTTGCTGTTGATCCGAAAGTCATTCCACTTGGTTCAAAAATTTGGGTAGAAGGATACGGCGAAGCAGTTGCTGGTGATACTGGCGGTGCAATTAAAGGAAATCGTATCGACGTCTTAGTAGGCTCTGACAGCTCTGCAAACAACTGGGGACGTAAAACTGTAAAAGTGAAAATTATAGACTAATTACTATTGTTGCTAAAAAAAGCGAGCCAGCTCTCATCAGTTGAGAGCTGGCTCTTATTTTTCTTATAATAGAAGAAAGGGGGCATTCATATGGATATAGATGCAAACGTTGACTGGATTGGTACGCCAACTCCGTATATATATAAAGATGCAGTTACTTACGATGCAACTGCAATTGATTTTTCATTAGAGCATGACGATAACCGTTATAGACTCATCATCTTACAGGACGGCGAGAACGTAGAATACAAAATCATACAGTACGGCGTCAAGCCTGGCAGCCAAAAACCATTTCCAATCGATACCGGACTCCACTTCAAAAATAAAACGATTCCTTTAATCGAAATGATTTTGCAAGATCCTTATGTACAAAGCATATTACAGCAAAAGACTACCTCTTCATAGGAGAGATAGTCTTTTTAGTTGAATGAAAGAGAAAAAATTAGGAGATAACTGCCCATAAGAGCCCGATTGGATGGGCTAACCCTCAGTGGGAAAGAACAAAACTCCCACTGAGGGAAGTTTCACTTTATAATAGAAAAGAAGGAAATTTTTTGCGCGGAGGAACATTATGCTGCAACATTCAATTACGAAAGATGAAATTATGGAAATTGCCAATGAGTTTTTGAAAGGACTCGATCCACAGCAACCGGCTGACAAAGAACAAGTATCAAATGCACTTCAGCTCTATCGTAGTGGCCTCGTGTATAACGTTGATTTCGATGGATACACATTATCAGGAACAATCGAACATGACGGAAATATTTATAGTGTTAATATTCCGATTCGAAACGTGTCCGAAAGTTACTGTGATTGCTTTTCACCGACGCAATGTGAGCATATGCTCGCCGTATTACTATATGCAGCTTCAAGCTTTGGACAAGTAGGAGACATTCTAACTTTATTTAAAAAGAAAACGAAACCGGCGCTCCCGCCCATTCGCACAGCACGGCAAATGCTGCAAATGACCGATTTTAACGATACAGATTATGAAAGCTGGCTTCCGTACTTCGAATCTGAATACGATGCATTTGCTAAAGAACACGCACGTCTTTCATACAAACAAATGTATTTTCTGATGAACATTTTCACAGAGTTCTATATGAAAATTGAACGAAAAGCACCGCGCATTGTTACAGTTCACGAATTATTTAAACTGAGTGCAGCACTCTTTTCTTTTCAGAAGCTACTGAAAGAAATTGAAACATTTGAAGCCGATAAACTCTATTCTTATCATCAACCACTCAATATTGTAAGGCTCTTTGTTAATAAAATAGAAAGCATTGTACAGGATTTGAAAGCCGAACCATTTCAAGATGTACTTCAACCGTTTCTGCAGCACATCGCTGAAATGCTACATACAATCTTCTTCTCTTCTCCTTCTTATACACAGGAGCGATTTTTTATTTATCGCCACCTATGGGGAGAGCTGTTCGTAGAACCAGATTGGATACAGGAAGAACAGCAGCGGATTGAAACAAAAATGCATCCTTTATCAAAAGCACTTGCATCCGCTCATCTTCTCTTTCTACAGCGAAAAGATAAAGAGGCCATGGATGTACTAAGAGCGCAGCCACCACAAGTTGTTGGCCTTTACTTTGATTGGCTTGAAGATTTATTGAGTTCCATGCAGTGGGAACGAGCAAAAGGGTGGCTGTCCTTCACTTACAAGCGAGTGAAAGAAACGATAACGACCGAGCACGATTCCTACTTTGTGAAAGATGTTGTCCGCTTATTTATGGCGATGTATGAAACATATGCAACGCATACGAACGAACAAGCTGGCTATGAGATGATTCTTCAAGAATTATTACCACATAGCTTCACCAGCTATGAGCAATATGTACTTACCAAAAAGCAATATCACACATGGACAGAGCTCCATTTACTGTATGGATTTGAAGCCATTGAATTGCTAAAAGAATCATTAAAAGAAGTTGAAAAAGAAGCGCCGGAAGCTGCTCTTCCGCTCTATCATTATGCTGCAGTGCAAGCTATTGAAGAAAAGAATCGCAAATCGTACCGCAGAGCTGTTCGCTACTTAAAGAAACTAAGAACACTCTATAAAAAGCTCAAACGGGTAGATGAATGGGAGTCTTTCATTATAATTATTGCCTCCTCTCACTCACGGCTGCGAGCATTACAAGAAGAACTGCGGAAAGGGAAGTTGATCCATGACAACACAAATTGACATTACCATTCGGCTCGAACGAATGAAACAAAACTGGTTTCTTTGGGCAGAGGATGAAACAGGAAACAGTTTGCCTTTAAACAGTTGGAAACAACATGCGTTCACATGGCACTCCTCTTCTTTCTATGGAACACTTCTGCAAGAAGGAACGTATGAACAGCGGAGCGGTATCATTTTAAACGCTACTCAAGCATTTGAATATATCGCCAAAAAGCCGGTAAATTCATTTACAAAACTACAAACAAGTGCAGCGATTAGCGAACTAACGCCAATGGCAGAAAAAATGTGGGAAGCTTACACAACAGGAGACTTCCTTCCTGATATCAAACAATGGCATCAATATCCTTCCTGGAAAATCGCTCATGAAGAAGGAATAGATGAAACAGTGCAAACACTGTTTTCAGAAGCCGTTAATGAAACATTGCACCATCAGACTCGTTCTGGCACAGCGTGGGAAGATGCAAAGCGCTTATATGAGCATTATGACTTTACAAAAAGACAGCTCGAAACAGCCATTCATGAAAACGATTGGCTGCGTAAAATCGGCTATATCGAAGATGACCTACCATTTGCAATTGGACTCCGCCTCCAAGAACCTGAGAGTGATTTTGAAACGTGGCAGCTCGAAACCATATTAACACCAAAGCGCGGCGCTCATCGAATATATGTATATAAAGGTACTGAGTCCCTGCCAAAAAGATGGTTAAACCATGAAGCACGTATTACAGAAACGCAAGAAGGTTTCGGCAAACTCGTACCTTGGTTAATGGAAGATGATCTATTTCGAAGTGAATTATACGAAACGGAAGCATGGCGCTTTTTAACAGAATCCAGCAATGAATTGCTAGCAGCTGGTATTGATATTTTACTGCCATCATGGTGGCAAAACTTGAAAGCAAATAAACCAAAGCTGCGCGTCCAAGTGAAACATAATGCAAAAGCAGGACAGGCATTCTTTGGCATGAATACGCTCGTAGATTTTGACTGGCGTATTTCTACAAACGGCATCCATTTATCAGAGAAGGAATTTCTCGCGCTTATTGAACAAAACAGACGCCTTATCCATATAAATGGACAATGGATGAGACTTGACCCTGCCTTTATCGAAGAAGTGAAGAAACTGATGAAGAAAGCAGACAAATACGGGCTCGAAATGAAAGACGTCGTACAGCAGCAATTACTTCGCGGAGCAGAAACAGAAGTAATTGAAGAAGAAAGTCCATTTGCAGATATGGAAATCGAACTCGATGATTATTATGACAAGCTGTTCGACAGATTGCTGCACATCGGAGAGATTCCATCTATACAAGTACCACCTTCCTTACAAGCAACGTTACGACCATACCAGCAACAAGGGGTCGAGTGGCTCCTCTATTTACGAGAGCTTGGATTTGGTGCGTTGCTAGCCGATGATATGGGACTTGGGAAAAGTATCCAAACAATTACTTACTTACTATATATAAAAGAACACAACCTAAAAACAGGCCCAGCGCTTATTGCGGCGCCTACATCTGTTCTCGGTAACTGGCAAAAAGAATTCGAGCGCTTTGCACCGAGCTTACAAGTGAAACTCCATTACGGCGGCAACCGGGCAAAGGGAGAAGATTTGTCCACTTTTATGCAAGACGCCGATGTAATTTTGACATCCTATGCACTCACGCAGCTTGATGAGGAAGAACTCAGCTCACAGCGCTGGGATGCGATTATTCTCGACGAGGCGCAAAATATAAAGAATCCGCACACAAAACAATCACGTGCTGTGCGAAAGTTACAAGCAAATCATAAAATCGCTTTAACAGGAACACCGATGGAAAACCGTTTATCAGAATTATGGTCTATCTTTGACTTTTTAAATCACGGCTATCTTGGCAGTTTACCGCAGTTCCAGCGCCGATTCGTAACGCCGATTGAAAAAGATCGCGATGAAAGAAAGATTCAGCAAGTGCAGCGCTTAATCGCACCGTTCTTACTGCGCCGCACGAAGCAAGATAAATCCGTTGCCTTGAACTTACCAGACAAACAAGAGCAAAAAGCATACTGTCCGTTAACGGCAGAACAAGCATCGCTCTATGAACAACTCGTTCAAGACACGTTAAAGAATGTAGAAGGATTAACAGGCATTGAGCGCCGCGGCTTTATTTTGCTCATGTTAAATAAACTAAAACAAATTTGTAACCATCCCGCTCTTTATTTAAAAGAAGAGCTACCCGCAAACTTAACCAGTCGTTCTATGAAAACAGAAACATTATTAGAACTCGTTGAAAACATACGGGATCAGCATGAAAGCTGCCTCATTTTCACGCAGTATATTCGCATGGGAAATATGCTGCAAACATTGTTAGAAGAACATTTTGGAGAGCGCGTCATCTTCTTAAACGGCAGTGTACCGAAGAAAGAGCGCGATAAAATGATTGAACAGTTCCAAAACGGACAACACGGCATTTTCCTGCTCTCTTTAAAAGCAGGCGGAACAGGACTGAACTTAACTGCAGCCAACCATGTTATTCATTACGACCGCTGGTGGAATCCTGCCGTTGAAAACCAAGCGACAGACCGCGCTTATCGCATCGGACAAAAGCGCTTTGTCCATGTGCATAAACTCATTACAACAGGAACACTTGAGGAAAAAATTGATGAAATGCTCGAACGAAAACAATCGCTCAATAATGCAATTATCACAAGTGAAAACTGGATTACAGAACTATCTACAAACGAGCTGAAAGAACTACTGGGAGTATAGGCAATCATGGCGCATATTGTCGAAGAGTTTTTATACTGTGTCGAAGTATCGATATATATAAAAGAGCTATTTCAGCCATAACCATCAAGTTAAGATTACTTGTGTATAATTTCAAACAAAAATAGCCATCCCTTCATGAGATATCCATGAAAGAATGGCTATTTTTATGACTGCAATGAATCTTATAGAAGAACTTCAATTATTAGAACAGGAACTAAAAAGCAAATTTTCACTTTCTTTTTTAGAATCACTTGCACGAGAAACAGGAATAATTCAACGCGCAAGAAAATATAAAGCACAGGCTATCGTTTCTTTATGTGTCTTTTTAAGCAAAACAATTGGAACAGAATCTTTAGCTGGCCTTTATACTAAATTAAATGAATTAACAGGCGCGTTTTCTTATCTCCCGAGGGCCTAAATCAACGTTTTGCCTCTCGTACTGTTCAATTTTTCAACAAATATTTTTACAACTCTTTCACCAAAACATTTGTTCAAACCCATCTATAGAAGAAGATTTCAAACGAAAGAGTATGATTTATTATCTGGTAATTTTCTTCAAATAGATGTAGATCATGCGGCAAGTAATGATAATGCATATGGACAAACCCGAACGAACACATTACAAACAAGCGTCTTACATCATACATATTTATTTTTTAGTATACGCGATGTGCTTTTTTCGTCCTGTCGAGACATGGTACCCATTCTTGTCAGATTGTTCGAATACCTATCAAAAAATGGCAGGAAGACACATTGGTATACCAAATATTCACCATTTTTCTTGGCATTACTCAAAAATATCAAAATCCACTTCAACACACCGCTTAAAAAAATATACGTTGAAGTCTTCTTTGATCATATCCAAATATAGAAACTTATACTCTATATCTAACAAAAACACTTCAGAT
>NZ_JBALLY010000020.1:124806-129954 GCF_036963045.1 Bacillus sp. JJ864
ATCTGAAGTGTTTTTGTTAACTTAATGGTTATGGCGTACCTGCTTCTCTTTATTAGTAATTGAATTTATTATATCATTCATAAATTCTTTTTCTATCCCATGTAATATTTTCTTTAACAATTCTTGCAGGAATACCAGCTGCAATATGATTTTCAGGTATATTAGAAGTCACAATAGCATTTGCTGCAATAACACTATTTGAACCTATTCTTACACCTTTTAGAATTTTCACATCACGCCCTATCCAAACGTGGTCTTCTATATTAATATCCTTAGCATAATTAATTCTTCTATTAGTATTTATGTCAATTATTGAATGGGAGTCACCGTTTCTTATATCAATTCCTGCTGAAAACATACAATCACTTCCAATGTTTATACATGAAAAAGGCTCTGTTACAGATACTCCTATACCCTCCATTGTCGTTTTCGAACCTACTGATATCGAACAATTGTTATCCTCGATCCAAAATGTAGAGTTTATTCCGTAACAGCCTTTCTTGATAATTATTTGATGATTATCACCTAGTATATGAAAACGACAATTAACTAAGCGTACTCCATCTTCACATAGTATCCTATTATTATTACCAGCGACAAAAATTCTACTATTTTTAATAAACGCTCCAGAAACATTAATTAAGTTATTTTTTCCTTTGAGTTTTTTTCGATTAAACATTATCGTATTATAAATTCTTGATAGCATCTTTAATACCATATCGTTAGACTTACTTATATACCACAATTTTTTTAACACAGTGTAATCACCCTATTACCAAACTATTTTTATTTTTATTCTTTTTCTTGTTTTCTGTACTTCATTTCTGAGTTGTTCCTTTCCATATCTCTTACTAATAAATAATAGTGAGAATATAATTATCCAGCTCGCTGGAGCTTGGTAGTCTCACCTAGATTCAGAAACGACCAAATGATAAGTATAATACAGGCCATGTAGAAACTTATTGGATTACAAAGAGTCCTCCTCCTAATCTTATATTATAGTAGCAAAAAATTATCAAAAATAAAATATTAGGAAGGTAGATATCTTTTAATTCATTATCCTGTTACAGACATATAAGGCTTTAAAATCGTTATTTGCAACGTAACAGATGTACTAGATGTAGAATTACTTTTAATCCACACATCGACATTGTTGCCGTTTTTGATATAGCTACACAAAATTACTTCTTGCTTGTCAGGCTTTGACACCCTGATTGCAATAGAGTCATCTGTTCGGATTGGCTCATCGAATAGAACAGAGAACTTTCCATCAAAAATACTCCAGATGCTTTCAGCATCTGGAGTATTTCTGTTAACTTGATAGCTATAGCTATCTCAGCTCCTTTTTCTTTTCCAAATAAAATTACTTATTAAGATACCTGTGAAACCACCGCACGTATCTAATACCGAATCTTGCCACATCGGTGTGCGGTCACCTGTGAAAGCTTGGTGAATCTCATCCATGCTCGCATACGCAGCGACGAGAAGCAGCGCCAACCAGAAAACGTACTTTCGTTTAAGCCCGCACTGCAATAACGCGAAATATGACAATGCTCCAAGAATACCGAACACAGTAAAATGGGCGCCTTTACGAATAAAAAATTCGATAAAACCACCGACACCTTTGTTCGCAATGCTAATAGGAGTACCTCCGCCATAATCAATAGATACCCATGAAAAATGCTCTTTCACAAACTCCACATTTACATATTTTGTGATATCTGAACGCATATCTTGCTTCTTATATGGCTGAGAAGATGAATAAAAAATGACCCCCATCCATATTAAAACGGGAATCCAAAATAACCACTTACGCTTCATGTTTAAAACTCCTTACTTTATTTCCTTTAAGCGTATCAAAAAAAAAGAAAAAATTCACGCCAAAAATATGACCTTCCCGCCTATATATATGACGAAAGGAGGGTGAAAAACATGGCGATTCAAACGATTGTATCTGATATGAGCTTACGTCTTGTCCTAAACGGCGGTACAGACAAAAACGGCAAAGCGATCATGAAAAACAAACAATTTAAAAACGTCAAACCAGATGCGGACTTAAACAAAGTACACGAAGTTGCAACTGCAATTGCTTCATTACAACAGCACAAACTTGATTCAGTACAGCTTGTGAGCACAACTGACGTATCTAACCTATAACAAAAGGAGGGAATAACAAATGGAAGTACTAGAACTCGTTTTCTTAAAGGAAGACGGTAAAACAGCCACTTTCTCAATTGAAAATCCTGTTACACCTGTAAACGAACAAACCGTAAATAGCGTCATGGATACCATTCTATCCGCTGGCATTTTTCTAACATTTGGACAGCATGCTCGCAAAAAAGGCGCACGCATTGTCGAAAAGAGCATTTCTGAAGTGAACATTAACATATAAGCAAAAAGGAAAGAGGGGCTACCCCTCTTTCTTTTTTGGCATTTCAACTGGTATAAAGATATGTGAAATACCGACTGAAACATATTTATAATTTTCTTTCCCTATCTGAAACTCTGTTGTATATGTCGAGAAAAAAATATAGTCATTCCGCTTCGTATAGTGATCAATTAATAAACCAACTTGCGGCTCTACATAGTTCTTCGCTAATTTCTTTCCAATTGTAGCTAACTCACCAAGAAGCCCTTCTTTATCTTCTTGCTCAACTTCCGACAATTTCTTATGAATATCATTTCGTGTCATAAACTGCTTTGCTGCCCAGTCTGTATATTCTCCTTTACTCGGGTTACTATTTGCTAAATATACGAAGAACACGACAGCTAAAGCGAGAAGTACATATTTCCACTTCATCTTTCCTCACCGCCTATCCTTTCTATTTTCATATATATGGAATCCCATTGCAAATTAGACAACCTAAATAGCTACAAATTTCTAGCGGGGCATCCATTCCGCAAATATCGAGGGGAAACAGTAAATATATACATTTTTTAACATTAATTTACAAATTCTTTAAATTGTTTTTATATTTTATTTTTATAATAGGAAGTGTAATTCATTACAATATGAGGAGGCTTTTCCATTGACTGACTTAGTTGATTGGTATGAAATTTCCGCACAAACGATGGCACTTGAGGCGTACGCTCATCCTGTTTATCAAACGAAAATTTGGGAAGCGCAAAGAATCATCTTTTCAGTGAAAACACCGCTGCAGCTCATTCGTGAAAGTTGCATTATGCGAAACTACTCGACTTATGAAGGCAAACGATTAGCCATTCAAGAATGTTGTTGTTTTAAACAAAACGTTCCAATCCCTATTGATCACCAAAACCTCATGTGCGCCATTCCTACAAAGTCACCTTCATCTTGGACATGCTCCTGGATATTTTATGCTTACATCGAAAGAATTGAACCTCACGATTCACGCTACACAAACATACATTTTCATAATGGTAAAAATCAAATTTTCCCTATTAGTCCCAATCAAATGAAGAATCAATGGATGAAAGCTGGTCATATTTTAGCAAAACTCATTCTTCTAGATAAAATGAAACTATCAATAGATCGTTCTTTTCCTCCTCTTTAAGTGAACTCGGCATACATATAGAAAAAGGAGGCTACCGCCTCCCTTTTCTATCATTATTCCACTGCATGCGCCCGCATTTTGTTTAGCGCTTGCCTATATATCCAGCGCGCTTGATGATACGTCATCCCTAGCTCAGTTGCAATCTCGCGCATTTTCTTTCCACCGTAGAAATGCTCAAATAAGACAAACTGCTCATTCTCTTCTAGCATACTCATATACTCAAACATCTCTCTCTGCTTCTCCTCACCGCCTATATTTTCTAATACATAATGCTCCGTACAAACTTCCTTGTCTTGCACACGACACTCTTTCTTTAACTGCTCTAACAAATATCCACGCACCGTCACAAGCGCATATGCCGGAAAGCTCCCCTTCTCCTCATCATATTTCTCATACGCCCGCCAAAGTGCAATGAGCCCGCACTGATAATACTCTTCATAATCTCGGTAAATACAAAGCTTCTTCATTTGATTTTTAATCATCTTCTCATACAGCGCTACTGTTTCCGTAAAGGTAACTGGCTTCACGTTTAACCCATTTCTAAAAGGTATACCTCTTTGGTATTCCGCGGTACCTTTATCTTATAAAAAAACAGCACCTCTTTCACCGCACTGCATTTCATGATAGACTAGCAAAATTTCAAATTTGCCTATGCAATATTTGAAATTCTGCTAGTCTTATGTGAAATTCCATAGCAATTTTGTCTTCGGCGCTTCGTCAATGTACGAAAAAAAACGGCTCTACATGAGCCGTTTTGATAAACATAATTTTATTATGCTTTTGGAACTAAGCCACTAACTGCTCCAAATGCTATTGATAGAACAAAGAAAACTACAACAAAAATCGTCGCTTGTTTCTTGCTTAAGCCGGCTGTAATGTGCAGTCCTAACCCTGTTACAACTAATCCCCAAATCGTGAAAACTTCAATTGATTTTGCAATGCCATGTACAACGCCGCCAGTAGAAGCAAATAGCGGTCCTAATCCTGTATACATTTCTTGACCATTTCCACCAAGAATCAATGCTAATACTACATTAATAATGCCACCAAGAGTCGTAATAATACTAGAATAAACAGTAATTGCTAATAATTTCTTATAAGACGTATCATTGCTCATAAACATCATAAGTACTTTATACAAAGCTGCACCAATAAAGAATGTAATCATAGCGCCAACTGCTGTAAGCACAAAGCCACTACCTAACGTGACTGCGATAGGCACTTCAAAACCAAATTCTTTTTTTTGTGCGACAATTGCAGGATCAATAGAAAGTAAATATGCAGCTATAGCCCCGACAATACCGATTAATACAGCCATTAAGAAAAACGCGCCCCACACCGGTGCATTACCTCTCATTCTCTCAAACTGCACACTAGGTGAGGTAATCATTCCGAATAATGATGGCTTTTCTCCACTTACCTTCTGCGTGTTTACGTTTGCTTCCATATGTAAAACCTCCTTTATTTTTTATCCCCGTTCTAACGGGTGGTGAATCTCCACTTTTCAAACAGAGATTCACCACCCATAAGAACTGGGTGTTATATATAAATACAAATTGAAAAACCAACATAAAGTGAAACTTTAATCAGTGGGGTGTTTTCTTCATCCCCCACT